>NZ_JBDFVF010000013.1:0-148505 GCF_040913205.1 Bacteroides sp. MSSM.1001136sp1_RTP21357st2_D2_RTP21359_211015
GGCAGGAATTAAACTACTGAGAGCGAAGATTATTTATTCACAATAGAAGAAGTACCACCAAATTTGACGAAGAACCCCAAATCACTCTGGGGGGCTGAATTCAAGTTGTAAATGCGACCCCTCCTCAATTTACAAGTTCACTAGTTTTACCGGAAACCTCAACTACATTGCATCATCATGTAGTTCTATGGATGGGAACTGATGCGAATGGGAAAGGTATGATGCTGCCAAAGTGCGGCAGCCGACCCGGTCTATTTTGCCGTTTTCCGTCTGTGGGATAGATTCTGTAATAAAAATATGTTTGGGACGATAGTATGGTTCCAATGTTGTCTGCAACTTATTTTCTAGCTCTCTCGTATCCAATTGTCCCACTATCAATAAAGTGACAGCCTGCCCTAAGCGCTGATCCGGAACTGAAGTAATGACAAAGGACACAGGAATAAACGGGCGGAGCAACTTCTCCATCTCCTCTGCTTGAATCTTAATTCCTCCACTGTTAATCACATTGTCTTTCCGGCCTAGAATCATAAAACTTCCATCGGGATAGATACGTGCAATGTCATTGGTCTGCAATGTTTCGTCACATACCAAAGGGGCATCAATGATTAATGTATTCTCTGCGGATAAAGACAATTTTACTGAAGGAAATGGATAATAATGTTCTGAAGCCGATGCTCCGTTCAGACGACGAAGGGCAATATGCGACAAAGTTTCAGTCATGCCATAAGTGGAGTAAACGGCAGTCGGAAGATGGTTTATCTCCGTTTCCAGAGCCTCATCAACGGCTCCGCCTCCTATAATCAGAATATCCGTTTGTTTTAATCGCTCTTTTTCTTCGGGAACCTGCAACGTGTTATAAACTTGCAATGGGACCATTGCCACAAATCTCAAAGATTCTTTTATATCCGCCAACGGATGACCGGAAGCAGGACGAACAATCAGGTTCAAACCTGCAACCAATGAACGTACGACCACCATCATTGCACCGATATAACGAAGATTCATACATAATAATGCCGACTCACCTTTCTTCAAATTCAGAAATTCACAAGTCAGACGCGCACTTTGCATCATTTGATCCTTGCGTACCATCAGTTCTTTAGGTATACCCGTAGAGCCCGATGTATGAACCGTGATGACAGGAGAGCCATTAAACCATTCGTTCAGGAAAAGATATAAATCCCAATAAGCAGGAGAATGAGCTTCTGCTCCTCCTGCTATCAGTTGGCTTATATCTTCAAAAGTGTATTCTTTTCCTTCCAGTAGCAAGCGCTGTTGTTGTCGATCGAATATCATCAGAATATCCTTTAAATACCACTAAATACCATCATTTACAAAACCACAGGCAATCTTTTCTGATTTCAAGAGGCACTTCTATATTGTCAGTAAAGAGCATACCCGTTCCCAATCCTTGTGGTAACGGATTATTGAATGTTGCACACCAATGGGCGATAGCGTTCAAACCAATGTTGGACTCTAAAGCGGAAGTGATCCACCAGCCGATATGTTGCTTTTCCGCTTCCATAATCCATTCATCCCCTCCGCATATTCCTCCGTGGAGAGATGGTTTAATGATGATATATTGCGGACGGATGGTTGCCAGCAGTTTCTTTTTTTCTTCCAGCGTGTTGCATCCTATCAGCTCTTCATCCAATGCAATCGGCAACGGAGATTCAGAAGTGAGCCGGGCCATTTCCTCCCATTGTCCGGCACGGATCGGCTGTTCGATAGAATGTAAATCAAATTCTGACAGACGTTTCAGTTTTTCCATTGCATCACCCGGAGAGAAAGCACCGTTTGCATCTACACGCAACTCTATTTCTTTAGAAGAGAAATGGGTACGAATATGACGTAACAACGCCAATTCTTTTTCAAAATCGATAGCACCAATCTTTAGTTTGACACAACGGAATCCGGCTTCCATCTTTTTCTCGATCTGGGATAACATGTGATCAAAATCTCCCATCCAGATCAGGCCGTTGATTGGAATCCCTACCTCTCCACGTGAAAAAGCCGTATCGGACAAAGCCCAACTCCCTGCAAAGAAATGCCAGATAGCCGTTTCCAAACCAAATAAGATGGAAGGATATTGGCATAAAACATCCTTATCCCACATTCCTTGTTCTTTCTCTACTTGCCGACAAATTCTTTTTAATATATCTTCATAATCAGGGAGATCATCACAACTTAAAGCGGGCAAAGGCGCGCACTCTCCAATTCCCACTCTACCCGGAAAGTCAGGAGAAGTAAAGTGAAGATACCAGACTTTTCGGGTAGTATATATTCCCCGGGAAGTTCCCGCGGGTTGCTTGAAATGAAGCAACCGGGGAATAATATCTATCTTACAATCCATAATGAATATCTTTTCAATCTGTTAATTACTGCACAATCAGTCTTTCATTAGCCTATCATTTTTAAGGGAATTTCGGATATTGTTTGAAGTTCGGTTTACGTTTCTCCAAGAACGCATTCTTGCCTTCCTGTGCTTCATCCGTCAGGTAATAAAGTAATGTTGCGTCACCTGCCAACTCCTGAATACCTGCCTGACCATCCAGTTCGGCATTCAATCCCGCTTTAATCATGCGCAAAGCCAACGGACTAAGCAACATCATTTCTTCCGCCCACTGCACGTATTCATCTTCCAGTTGTTCCAAAGGTACTACCTTATTCACCAATCCCATATCCAATGCTTCCTGTGCATTATACTTCCGGCAAAGGAACCAAATTTCACGTGCTTTCTTCTGCCCTACCACGCGTGCCAGATAAGATGCACCGAATCCGGCATCAAAGCTACCCACGCGAGGACCTGTCTGACCGAAAATGGCATTTTCCGAAGCAATGGATAAATCACATACTACATGGAGCACATGTCCGCCACCAATGGCAAAGCCGTTCACGGCAGCAATCACAGGTTTCGGAATACTACGAATTTGCTTTTGTACATCCAATACGCTCAAACGAGGCACACCGTCTTTCCCGATATATCCGCCACGTCCTTTCACATTCTGGTCGCCTCCCGAACAGAATGCCTTATCACCGGCTCCGGTAATTACAATCACATCAATATCCGCTTCTTCACGGCAAATGCGCAATGCATCACTCATTTCGGCAGTAGTAGTCGGGGTAAATGCATTCCGATAACGTTCACGGTTGATTGTGATACGGGCAATTCCATTATAATAATCAAAAAGAATATCGTCGTATTCTCTGATGGTTGTCCACTCTCTTTGTGTTGGCATAATTTATTTTTGTTTTAATTGATGATAATAATTCTTCAACATACGTGCATCCTTGTTTTTGTTGGTAAACACTTCCAGGAGCACAGGTTGTTCCATAGTTTCCGGCTGGGTGAAAGTTTTCATTGCTTCAGTCAGCTCTTCATCATTTTGTGCCTGCAGATAAAGGAAACCACGTTCCTCCGCCCAGCCTTTGGCTGACGTTTTATGAACTGCTGCAATAAATTTATGTGAGGTGCCCGACATATCCAATCCCGGTAAAGTATGGAAAATCTCTCCTCCTCCGTTATTTAATAAAAGGATACGCAGGTTGGAACGGACGTTGATATTCCACAACGCATTCATATCATAGAAGAAACTTAGATCTCCGATAGCTATGAAATTCAGTTTGTCGGAAGCTGCCGCATAACCGACAGCGGTAGACAACGATCCTTCAATACCACTTGTTCCCCGATTGCAACAAACTTCAATTGTAGGAGGAATCGAATATAGTTGTGCATAACGAACTACCGAACTGTTTGCCAGATGCAATGCACAGGACTCCGGCAAAGCTTTCAATAATGTACCGACAGCCAACATCTCCGAATAGGCAAAATCCGGTTCGGGAATAATCTTACAATAATTCTCCCATACACGGGGATAGTCAGGAGTCCGGTTATCCAGCAGGCTGGCGATCTTCTCCAGAAATTCAAACGGGTCCATCTCGATCACTGTAGTCAATGAGCCGTACAAATCGACCACCTCACCATCCGGCGATACGTGCCAATGTTCTTTAGGCGGATGCTGACGGAGAAACTTCTTCAATCGTTTGGAAACCACATGTCCTCCGTAAGTAATCAGCAATTCGGGCACCATCTGGCCTATCTTCTCTTCGGGCATGGCATAAAGTGCCGCATCGAAATTCTTTACCGGAATACCGGGAACTGTCTGATTGCCGATATGTTCCGTCAACCAGGCAAAATGTTTATATAATAACTTGATATATCTTTTTTCAAACAGGTAGATAAGGTTCATCTGGCCGATGATAATCATGCGCTTCTGATATTTATTCATCCGGTCGACCAGATCATTATAATCACGGTCATAGACGTTCAATCCCTGATAACGGGTTATCACACGTACTTCAGGAAGTGCATCTACCGTGAATTGAAACAGCGGTTCGGAAACAGGAACATTGATATGCACCGGCCCTTTTCCATGATGATTCGTCTCCAGCAAGGCTTCATTCACCAGGCGATTACAATACCATTCATCTTCTTCCGTATGAATCTCCGGAAGATTGACCGACTTCTTTACCAGCGTTTGAAACACACCCGGTTGCGGCACTGTCTGTCCATCCATCTGTCCGATCCAGGCAGCGGGACGGTCTGCTGAAATGACAACTAAAGGAACATTCTGATAAAATGCTTCGGCTACAGCCGGATGAAGATTTAATAATGCAGTACCGGAAGTGCAGCACACAGCAGCAGGCTTACCACCATTCAACGCAAGACCAATGGCAAAATAACCGGCACTCCGTTCATCCGTCACTGCATAACAGGTGAAGTTCGGATGATTAGACAAAGTATGTACGATGGGCGTATTACGACTACCCGGACACAACACAACCTTAGTAATCCCGTGCGCCTCGAGCAACGCAACCAACTGGAGTATGTTCTTCTTGTCTGTATACATGATGATAATTATTAGTAGTTTATGATTTTAAAGGAGGCGTTGCAATCAGCCGTTTGATGGTTTGCAACTTCTTTTCCGTTTCCAGCCATTCGTCATTCAATTCCGAAGAAGCCAGTAGTCCACCGCCGGCATAAAGAGTCAGTTGTTCATCTTCAATATGCATACAGCGCAGATTCACATAGATGTCAGTTCGCCCTTCCGGGTCCAGCCAACCGATAAAACCGGAATAATAACGGCGGTCGTAACCTTCGTTCTGCAATATAAACCGATAGGCTTCTTCTTTCGGTAAACCGCATACGGCAGGTGTCGGGTGCAACACTTTCAAGAGATCTCCCAAACCTTTGTTATCTTTCAAAGAAAAACGGAAATCTGTTTTCAAATGTGACAAAGCACCTGCATAAGCCGGATAAGGCCCGTTCTCCGTAGAATGAATGCCCAACGAAAGGAGTTGGCGACGAATGTAAGAAGCAACATAATCCTGCTCTTTCCGATTCTTTTCATCCCATATTTGGGGCAGTTTACCATCTTGCAAAGGCTGTGTCCCGGCCAACGCTACCGTATTCCATTCATCTTTTTCACCTGATAAAATGATTTCAGGAGTGCTTCCCAGCCAGATACCTGTCTGCGGAGTGTAGCACAAGTATATATATGAATGAATATAACGCCTGCACGCTGCACGAAATATGGATAAAGGAGAAAAACCGGATACTTTATCAATAGTAAGATGACGTGAAAGTACTAATTTATCAAAAGTATTATCACGCAAAGCATTTATAAAGGTATGAAAGCAGGAGGCATATTCCTCCGTAGAAGAAGTCAGGAACGATTCTTGTCCTTGCATCCGCAAAGCGACTTCCCGTTCTTCTGCCGTATCATTGTCAATCGGCAAAGGTTGCCCCCACTGATCGGGTTGAATCAATACGACAGGACACGTCTCACTCACCTGAAACGGAGCGATGACAAATCCTCTCTGTCCATTCAGTTCTTTCAGATCGTATATCAGACGTACCACTCCTTCCGCCTGTGTCAACAGACGGGGAACTTTCTCCCCGGGAATACGGTAAACAGCAAACGGCTGCTTCCGCTGAATAAATGCATCAATAGTTGTCAAATTACTTATTTCTTCGTCGGTCATCTCTTTTTCATCACACTGTTGACTACCCGTATGGAAGACACTAGTTTGTTTGTTGAAGTAAACACGTCTACATTCCATACATGGGAGGAACGTCCCTTATGTACAACTGTTCCTACTGCACGCACTGTATCTCCTTCATGTGCAGAAGATATGTGGTTTCCACTGACCTGCATTCCTACTACAATCTCGTCCGGCTGGCAAAGAATCATTGAACCGAGTCCGGCAACTGTTTCCGCCAATGCAAGAGTAGCCCCGCCATGCAAAATGCCAAAAGGCTGACGGGTACGATGGTCTACCGGCATTGTTGCTTCCACACGGTCTTCGTCGGCATAGGTATATTGAATTCCCAAGTTTCCCATCAATGCGTGGCGTGCCTGCGCATTCAGTTGGTCAAGGGGAATTTCGGCTGCACGCACTTCGGATATGATAGCCTTCTCCACTGCAACGGCCACTCCGTCTTCCTCATTCGAAGCAGTCACATAATCGGCACAGGCTTTCACCGAGTCTTGTGAATGTCCCATAGCTATGCCCAGCCCCGCCAATTGAATCATTGTTACGTCACACACACCGTCGCCCACAGCAATCACTTCCTCACGCTTCATACCTAGCACCTCCAGCAAAGCACCCAAAGAATTGGCTTTGTCGATGGCGCAGGGAACTACTTCCAGAAAATAGGGCTCCGAACGGAATACGTCCAACGCCCCATTCAGTCGTCTCTTCCAGTGATCTTCCAAACCAAGCAATGCTTCTTCGTCATCGCTCACCAGCATACACTTACAAGGAGCAAAATCAACGGCAGCAGAAAATTCTTCTTCTTTGATTATTTGCAGGTCATTCAACCGGGCTTCATTTTGGATATGTTCATTTTCAGGAGAATCCGTTATGATCGTATCATCATGATAAGTGAATAAAGCAAAACCGTTTTTACGGGCTTTCTTTTCCAGATACGGCAACATTTCGGGATTAATCCGACGTTCAAACAGAATTTCTCCGTTTTGTGCATTGATAATCTGACAGCCATTATAGGAAAGGATAAAACCTCCATAGTTTCCAAGTTCGAGCATCTTAGCTAGTGGCATTAAGCCATAAGTCGGTCTGCCGGATGCCAATACGATACGTACTCCCATTTGCTGAACCTTCAACAGGGCAGCCAATGTACGTTTACTAATTTCTTTCGCATCATTGAGGAGTGTTCCGTCTACATCAAGAACCAATAATTTATACTTCATGATTACACGATTTTGATTTAGATTACAAAGGTAGGAAATTGAGTGAACGACAGAAAGCGTAAACAGATAAAATTACTTTAATTTCACTCTCTCAAACGCATTTCCAGATAATCGCGAAGAATTCGGGCGTGATTATACACCGGTTCTTTTGAAGCATAAAGTAGTGTTATCACCGGATGTGGTTTGATAAGAGTCAGAAAATCAGCCATTGATGGAGAAGCATCCAGCTCTTTTTGATACTGCGTGACAAAATCTCCCCAATGTCCGGGAATATCTTCATGAAACCATTTACGTAATGTAGGGGATGGTGTTATGTCTTTTGCCCAATAATCGTATTTCAACCATTCTTTCTTCATTCCGCGTGGCCATAATTTATCTACCAACACCCGGTATCCATCTGTTTCTGAAAAATCTTCGTAAACCCTCTTTATCCTTACCTGTATCATTTCCATTAATATTTAGTTATCAATAGATAAACCGGGAAAAACGAAAATTGTTTAGTAGAACTATTTAATTCCTCAATGTGTCCTGCGCTTTTTTAAATTCATAAGGAGTCATTCCCGTCTTTTTCTTAAAAAGGTTATATAATATCGGGGCACTATTAAATCCGGATTCATCAGCGATGGCACGTATGGTATAGTTAGGATATTTTTTCATTAGCTTGATCGCATAATTAATGCGCAGTCCGTTGATGTACCCATTGAAATTAGTTCCGGTGCATTCTCTTATCATCCGGGCAAAGCGTGCATTATTCAGATGTACAATCTGCGCCAAATCTTCTCTTGAGAGCTCTGGAGAAAGATATAGCTGTTTTTGAACGACTGTATGATTTAATTCCTGGAATATTTTCTTGTTCTCCTCTTCTTCCCCACTTTCTTTGTCTGTTTCGTCCAAAAGTTCATCCTGTTCTTCAGGAGAAATCAATTCCGGTTCCAATTCTGATGAAACCTCCTGTTCCTCGTACACTTCCAATAACTGATTACCATCTTTTTTATTGGCAAATTTCTCGTTTATCAGTTTGGCAAGCATCCTGTTTTTATACTCGATTATATGGTTGAAACGCCACAAACGCCAAAGTATAAACAGGGTCAGCACTACAATACACGCCAAAAAGCAGAGTGAAACATTCCTTATTTTTAGCTGTGAGGCTTGCTCGGCGATGTATTCTTCTTTTTCGGAAGCACCGTACATCGCGTTCAATTCTAATGCAGCATTTTTCCTGTCGGTACTGTTAATGCTATCCGTTATTGCAATGATGGTTTCACGTATTTCTGCGGCTTCTTTATAACGATTCAGCCCCAGATATGCCTGGACTTCCTTATTAAGTATAGTTAAATATTGAGCGTTCAAGGTATCCCGCTGTGTTCTCAACAATTCTTTAAAGTCCTTACAGTTGTCTATTACTGTCTCATATTGTTTGGAAAGAATCAAATAAGGAATCGAATACATCTTGCCATCCGGAGTATGAGATTCTTTTATTGCCAGATATTTTTGATAATATCCTTCTGCTTGCGCATATTTCTTTTCTAAATAAGAAATATAGGCCAAATTTGCATATAAATAGCTATATTGACCATCAATGTAGCCTTCGGGAACCTCCGGTACTTTCTCTAATTTTTTAAGAAGTTTTTCACGTTCATAAGCAAGAGCCAAAGCTTCATCAATACGGGAATCTGTCATTAAAAATCCCATCTCTGCTCCATAATAATAGGAAAGCAGCATCATTTCTCTCATATCCTTTGACCCACGCAGTAATTCAATCGTACGACCAAAATAATTATACGCCTCATCTTTCAATGACAGCCTCCAATTATTCTCTCCTATGCAAAAAAGCAATCTAGCTTCCGCCTCTCTGTCCTTCAGTTTTTGAGCCTGCATAATTCCACTAAGAGCATAATGCATGCTCTCATTATATTTACTCATTATGGATGAAAGTTCAGCTAAATAAACCGTCATCTTCAACATGTGCTTAGGTTCTCTTTGAGAGATGGAATCAAGCAAGTACGACTTCCTTGCATACATAAAAGCTAGTTTATTCATATACATATTACGATATGACAAACTGCGCAATTCATTAATCAGACGCAGAGGGAAGGCTTTTCTGGTTTCGGCCTCATCCAACAACTGTAAAGCACGTTTGGGGTTGGAAATATAAATATCTCTGATATATTTTTCTGTATACAAAGAGTCATTATTTATAATTTTATCAGCCCTTGAAAATTGATTGTGTACAAATAGAAGCACAAAAATACATACCCAAAAACGCATAAAACTCTTAATCGTGTTTAATCATTAATTATCCAAAGGTATGTATTTTCCAAAAAATGTGCAGACACAATTTAAATTTGCAAAATAAAAATAAGAAACATTAGCTAAACATATCAGAGACGTAACATGGTTCCAAGTCAGCTATTCTCCTGAATCACAGCCCAATGCTTTGCTCAATCGCCCTTCAAGGCATACACTTAAGTCAGTCGTTACAAACTTGCCATTATAAAAAAGAGTAAATATGGTAGCCGGAGTAGGTGCATTTTGCGCCTGTTCCATACTTTCCAATTCAATTATTCTCAATGGAATGTCTTTGCTCTTAGCAGCACTGACCAAAGAACCGCGAACGTGAAACTCCGTAAACGGGCAGCGATGGGTATAATAAACGACTATTCCATCCTTATCCGGACACTCACCGCTCAACACGCAATCATTAAAAGAAGGATCAGGAGCAGCCGGGTTTAGTTTCAAACTTAAAAGGCTGAATCCGTAAGGGAGTTTTTCTATTGTTTGGAAACCTTGTCGCAACAGCCATTTCGTGTCACTCATAAAATGAAATTTAGAAGTGCCCACCACTGTGACAAGCCCATCTTTCCCCTGCAATTTTGCATCATCAATGGCAGACTGCAATAATGCCTTACCATGTCCGCAACCTTTATATTTACCTGACACCCAGAAACAGTTTATCATCAGATAATTGGGAGCATTCACCGGAACCCATGCTTTTTCAGCAGGACCGTATTCGATAAACACTTTTGCCCGTTCATCAATACGTCTGAACACATAGCCGTTATCGAACTCTTTCTTCAGCCATTCTTTTTTGAGTTCATAACTATCCTTGCATTTCTTATCTGAGAAAGCACAGCATATATGTTCGTTTGCAATATTCTCCTTTGTCAAAGTGATGTAATTGGTTTCCATAATATTCTATTTAATTAATAGGTTAAACAAATAACAGTTCGATATTCACTCATTGTTATGAGTTAGTAGCAAATCGCCAAGCTAATATCCTGCTACTTTTAGTTCCCTGCTGCATTCGAATAACTTTATATTCGGACACATTCACCGATTTTAATTTGGTATATAACTTTTCCAGATTTTTTTCTTTAGAAACCAAACTCGTAAACCATCCGCAGTTCTTCTGATATTTTTGGCTCTCGGAAATCATATTCAATAAGAAACGAACTTCTCCGCCCTCGCACCAAAGTTCATTCGCACTCCCGCCGAAATTTAGCTGCACTTTATTTATCTTCGTACCTTTCAGACTGCTTAATTTGCGTAACGTTCCGTCTTCCGCCTCTTCACGCGAACTATGAAACGGAGGATTGCATATTGTCACATCAAAATACTCGTCAGGCATAATAATTCCATCGAAAATCTTCTTACTATCTTTCTGAAGTCGCAAGTCAATCTTATGAGCCAACACAGGGTTGCAAGTCACTATCTTTCGTGCATTTTCTATCGAAACCGGATCAATATCAGTACCAACGAAGGTCCATCCATATTCAGTGTGTCCTATGATCGGATAAATGCAATTTGCACCTACCCCAATATCCAGACATCTACATTTAGACTTCTGTCCATTAGCATCTCCTGCCGGTAAATCCGGTGTTGTTCCGTTCGGCTGGATAAGATCGGCAATATAATGAATGTAATCCGCCCTTCCGGGAATAGGCGGACACAAATATTGCTTCGGTATGTCCCAATACCGGATGCCATAATAAGTTACCAATAATGCTTTGTTCAAAGCCTTCACCGCTTGCGGATTAAAAAAGTTTATAGTTTGTATTCCGAGGGGATTGAGCGATACGAATCTCTTTAATGGAGGATAATTTTCCATCAACAATGGAAAATCATACTGACCATTGTGCTTATTTCTTATATGTAACTCACCTTTTTTTGCCATGCGGGCAAAGATACAGAGAATTTTCCTGCCTACAAATTCTTCTTAACTCTTATCCTAACACTCTTCTGAATATCATATATAATATTCTACCATTTCAATCAGCCCGGCGCGTAAAGTATACTTAGTTGCTTCATATACATTATTCACACCCAACTTCCGGAAAATATTCTTTTTGTGGGTGATAATAGTATGAATGCTTGAGGTTCTTTCCAATGCTATTTCTTTCACGGATTTCCCATGTGCTATCAATTTAAGAATGTCAATCTCTGTAACAGTCAAAACAGAATGAATTTCCGGTTTGTCGGAACCGATTATCAATAAATTGGTTATCTGATGACAAAGAAATCGTTCCCCGTGTGCTGTACACATCAATGCAGAATGAATTTCCTCACCGGAGTTCTCTTTCAAAATCATACCAATATTCCTTTCTATACTCATCCTACGAATAAAGTCTTCGCTCAATTCATTGGAAAACAATATCCAACGAACTCTCGGAAAACGTTTTTCTATAATAAGAAACTCTTCTATACCATTGATGTCAAACAGTGTATAGTCAAGTATAACGACACTGTCATTACATTCTACCAATGCAAGCATGAGCTCTTTCTTGTCTGTCACATCTATCATGCGACATCCACTGAATATAGCGGAAATATATCCATGCATTCCCATTCTGGTTATATCCTGATTATCTGCTATGATAAATGTAATGTCAGTGTTCATTGTTATTCTGATTTTTAAATTCAACGGATATTTTTCAAACGCATATTGCAGCCCGGAGACACGGAGGTATCATCGTTCTTTATTAGCTACATCAAACCACAAACGGGTAGTAATCTCATCTGCTCCCTGATGGGATATGGCAATCTGATACTGCTTACCATTCAGTGATTGTTCCGTTACGGGATAAAAAAAGCGACGAGGTAACTCTCCGGAACCCAAAACGGAATCGGGACCAGGGATAAGCTGGGGATAACCGAGCCTGCGCCAGTCAGTGAAAGCATCGGGTCCCTGTCCATAATAAGCGATCCACTTCTGCCAGCCGATAGATTCATACCAATGTGCGGCGTCGAACCGAATTGCCTCCTGCTGTAAATAGGAATCGATTATACGATTGTCTATAATGCCAAACTGATTCAATGAAGCAGTAATAGCTTCGCGGTAGAGCGTTTCCGCATCAGCCGTTATCCAGCCGCGTGCAGCGGATTCTGCAAAGATAAACAAGACCTCGGCATACGTATAAAATACAGCCGGAGAGCTATCTTTCAAAAAATAAGTACCGGGACGGGAAACTTTATTAAATCCCTGATTATTAGCGGCATAAGCAGATAAGGAATTGGCAGCTCCTACATAGTTTTTCACACTTTCGTCTTGAGGTAGCTGGGCTAAAATTCCAATTCTCGGATCATTCCATTCATTCAGTTTATCAATCAACGTTTTTGATACCCGCTGATCATCACGTGAATTGAAAGCAGATGCCCATGGATTCCATTGTGGTGAAGAAGTAAAAACAAAACGGGCTATAGCATCATTGCTATCTATTACACTGTTACGATTATCCCAAAGGGAAGCAATAACCCGACGCGCTGTATCCTCATCCCGGTCAGCTAATTCAAGGGCGATACGTAGCCGTAGGGAGTGGGCCAATTGTTTCCAGCGGGTAATATCATTTCCGTAAATCAAATCCCCTTCTACCGTTCCTCCTGTGGTAGAAAGCAACTGGTCAGCAGCAATCAACTCCTCCAAAAGCCCGCGCAAAACAGTCTCTTGCGAATCATAAGAGGGTGTTACACTTTGTGCATATTCACTGTATGGTATATTTCCATACAGATTGGTCAGCAACAGGTAAACCCACGAACGCCACACTGTAGCTATCCCTCGATAATTATCATTTCCGAGTTCCGAACTGATAATAGCATTCAAATCAGTTATTAGCGTTGCATAGCCGGTGTCCCACGTAGTGGTAAAGCTACCATTATCCACATTATAGCAATCTGGCTCTGTATATTGTATTTTAGCCCAATGTTGCACCCACAACAGAGTCGAATTATAGTTCGTACTACTTCCCCAATAAAGATTGGCGGCATGATACTGTGCAGCGGCAAGTAAATAAGCCGGCTGTGGATTTTCAGTGGCATTGGGGTTGCGGTTGATATCAGTCAATTCATCATCACACGATGATAGGGAAATGGCAACCACTTGTACCCATATTATATATAAAAAATATATTCTTCTTTTCATCTTATCCTATTATTTAAAGGTTCACATTTAGAATTTCACGGAAAGGTTCACACCAAAGGAACGTGTTGTAGGCAATGAATAGGCTTCTACTCCTTGTGCATTTCCAGTAGTCAAAGCCGATTCAGGATCTATATTAGGGACGCTCTTATAAATAGTCCACAAGTTACGTCCCGTCAGTGTAACGGAAGCTTCTTGCAAATGCAGTTTCTGCGTCCACAAGCGAGGTAGACGGTAACTCAAAGCGACTTCTCGCAGTTTCACGTAAGAAGCATCATATACATTAGCTTCAGCAATACTATAAATACGATGGTAGTATTTCTCAGCAGATACAACCTCTTCGTTCTTAGAACCACTTTCCGTCACTCCTTCTACCATAATGCCATCCTGATACACACGGGTGGATTGCCCATTGACCTGGGCATAGTAAAGTCCATCGGAGGATACGGAATAAGAAGGAGATTCTGATAATCGTACATTGTTACCCATGGCGTCAGTATAATACCACAAGCCACCGTGCTCGGCATCCCGGCCCGATAATGTGTTAGCTAATACACCGGTATATTTTCCAGTTTTATTAGTGTTGGAAAAAATAGAACCACCTACACTTGCATCTATCAGAAAAGAAAGACTTAACGAACGATAACTGAAAGTGTTACTGATACCGCCTGTCCAGTCGGGCGTAAACTTCCCCAACGTTTTATTAGTGGTCGAAATCTTAGGCAGACCGTTAGCATCCACCACAACGTTTCCATTAGCATCACGCACGTATGAAGTGCCGAACAGGGTTCCATAAGCTTCGCCCACTGAAGCCAGTATCTGAATACCAGACGAGTAGAGCTGGTAACTCGTAATCAAACCTTCATCATCCAATTTGACAACCTTGCTGCTGTTGGCACCATAATTCAAATCCAGATTCCAACGAAACCCTTTCGATGTTTGTATAGGAACAGCGCCCAATTGTATTTCATAGCCACGATTACGGATATGTCCGGCATTACGCACCTGCGACGTGTACCCACTGGCAGCAGTAGTAGCTAGTTTCAATATTTGATTACGACTATCGGTCTTATAGTAAGTGAAATCCAAGTATAGGCGATTGTCCCAAAAAGCCGCCTCGAAACCAGCTTCTATAGATGACGTATTCTCCGGTTTTAGATTCGAATTCATACCAATGGTAGAAGAACTTTGAAGTGGATTCCCATTGAAAGCTGTTTCTGAAGTAAAGACCGTTGCCAATTGATAAGGATTGGCATCTGCTCCCACTTGAGACCATCCTCCACGTATTTTTAGGTAGTTAACAGCTTTACTTCTCCACCCGAAAGCTTCAGAAAGCAACACACTAGCCGTCACCGAAGGATAGAAATAAGAATTGTTGTCCACAGGTAGTGTAGACGACCAATCGTTCCGTCCTGTTATATTCAAGAAAGCCCAACGACGGTAATCCAGTTGTATGGAACCGTAAAGACCATATTGCCGTAAACGGTAGAAATCATTGGACGAAGTGAGCGGATCACGCGAGTTAGTCAATGTATAAAGATCAGCAACCGCCAAACGGGGAGCAGCCTGATAATTATTCTCATATTGTTTGTTACGTACATTAAAACCCAGAAGAGCGTCAATTCCCCAATTTTTATTCAACTGTTTGATATAAGTCGCCAATACTTCTGTGTTATTCTCTTTCACCGTATAGGCATCTTCAGCATAACTGCCGTAAGGCGAACCGGCACCTGCACTCCCCCATTTTACTTTGGATTTCCTCCGGTCATTATACCAGTCGGTACTAGTACGGAAACGCACATTCAACCCATCTGTCAGACGGAATTCGGCATGCAGATCACCTATCAGACGATGACGTTCCTGACTCTGTGTATTATAAGAAGCACTCCAAAAAGGATTGTCGTAATAGCTTGAATTCCAGTTGCGAGTATAGTCCGCCTTCAATGAGTTCGTATCCACTTGACGTCCGAACCACAAGAACTGAAGCATAGGACTGTTAGAACGTACGTTACTGCCCGAGGGGGTAGCTGACCCCGGTAAACTGGGAGCTGTATAAACGATGTAATTGGCCGTAGCTCCCACCACAATCCATTTTGCCAGATGGTAATCCGTATTTAAGCTGATATTCGTCTTATTAGTTCCAGCATCAGGAACGATACTGACTTGTTTTTCGTAGTTATATCCTACACGGAACTGGTATTTGTCGTCTCCACGGGCAATAGAAATACCGTTGTTTGTAGAAATACCCATGCGAAAATAATCGCGTACATTGTTGGGATGGGATACCCAAGGAGTAGCCACACGATTACCGTCAGCGTCCAATGGGCTATCGAACTGAGGAATCAACAAACCAATATCAAGACGTGGCCCCCAGCTTTCGTCTACCCCGTCATTCACACCTGCACCCTTGCCATCTACATAGCTGAACCGTCCCCCTGCCCCTTGTCCAAAAAGATTTTGAAACTCCGGCAAGGTAGCAACAAAAGAGACTTGCGTGGAAGAATGTAATGTAATCCCTATCCCTTTCTGCCTTTTGTCTCCTCCCTTAGTAGTGATGACAATAGCACCGTGAGCAGCACGCGCACCATAAAGGGCAGCGGCATTCGGACCTTTCAATACAGTAAGTGTTTTTATGTCTTCCGGATTCAGGTCTGCTATTGCATTTTTAAAATCGCGTCCGCTGGAACGTGCATTAAGCTGCGAATTATCCACTGGGATTCCATCCACAATAAAAAGCGGTTGATTCTCACCTGCAATAGAAGTTTCACCACGAATAACAATGCGACTGGAACCAACATCTCCTTGTGTATTGGTAATACGCACACCGGCTATCTTACCACTCAACGAATTTAACAGATTATTATCTTTCCCTTGCACCAAAGCATTCTGTTTTACTTCCTGTGCCGTATAGCCCAATGCCTTTTTCTCGCGTGAAATACCCAAAGCCGTTACTACTACCTCATCCAGCAGATGCGTATCACTCTTCAGTGTTACCGATACCTGTGGTGCAATAGCTACCTCTTTTGCCATCAGACTAATGTAAGAGATTAGCAGCCGGGTGGCTGATGGCGGGAGTCCACTCAGTTCAAATCTCCCGTTGACATCAGTTACGGTACCCAATGCAGTTCCTTTTACTATAACTGAGGCACCGATAACCGGCTCCCCATCTTCTTCTGTGGTGACGATGCCCCGCACTGTTGTCACCTGTGCTGCCCCTTGTATCACTCCTATTGCAAGAGCAAGCAAAAATAAATGAATCCTTTTACCCATTATTGTTTACTGTTAAAATGATGGGGCAAAGGTATTAGATATATACAAACTGATAAATCCCGTATGAATGGCATTTTATATACCATATTTGCGGTATATTTACAGTTTCGTATATGACTTTTGGATTTTTGCTTCTAATCCTTTTTATTATCCAAAGCCTGTCTGACATCGTCAAACAGATCATCCACATCCTCCAAACCAATTGAGAAACGGATAGTCGTATCCAACACATCCATGTCCTGTCGCTGTTTATCAGTAAACGGTCCAAAAATAGTACTTGCAGGATGAATAGCAAGCGTCTTATTGTCAAACAAGTTAGTAGCGCGACGTATCAATTTCAGTCGGTTGATGAAAGCAAAGCATGCCTCTTTACTTTCCAGGTCTATCGTAATCATAGCACCGGCAGTCGGACCAAACTGTCTTTGTGCCAAAGCATAGTATGGATTATCCTTCAGCCCCACATAATTCACACGTTTGACAGCAGATAATATGCGAAGCTTACCAGCCAACATAGCGGCATTGGCAGACTGTATCCGATATCGCGCGTCCAATGTTTCCAATCCGATAGTATGCATATAGGCCACATGAGGAGTCATATAAGCTCCCAGATTGAGTAACATCTCTGTACGCATACGTTTACCGAATCCCGGACATGTACCATAATCAATTACTAAACCACCAATGGAAGTGGCTCCCCCTGATAAATATTTGGTACTGGAAACCACTTCAATATCTACCCCTAAGCTATGTGAATCGAATTCTGTGAAAGGAATAAGCGTAGTATCAACGATGAGAGGAATTCCCCTTTCATGAACTATCCGTGAGAGCGCCTGTAAATCCGCCACTTCCATCTGCGGATTGGTGATAATCTCCATATAAATGCAGCAGGTATTACTGTCTACTGCTTTCTCTACTGCTCCAATGTCTGTCAAATCACACAATCTAGGTTCCACCCCGAAGCGGGACAATGTACCAGCAATAAACGAATAAGTATTACCAAACAAATGACGCGATGTAACTATATTCTTTCCTGCAGCTGCAATTGAAAATAATGTATTACTAATAGCCGCCATACCGGAATTGAGGGCTATGACTTCTGCTGCCCCCGTAAGTTCCTTCACCTTATTCTCAAAAAAAGTCACTGTGGGATTCATCACTCTGGAGTAATCCGGAGCATCTGTCCGCCCGCAAAAAGCATCAGCCATGTCATCGGCATTGTCAAATTCATAAGCCGCTGTATGGTAAACCGGCATACTGAGAGAATTGTAAGCATCTCTTCTTTGGAACTGCGTATGAATCGCTTGGGTCTGTTTTTTCATCATTCTATTCATTAATATTATAACTATCAAATCTCGTACAATAAGA
This sequence comes from Bacteroides sp. MSSM.1001136sp1_RTP21357st2_D2_RTP21359_211015, assembly GCF_040913205.1. Classification (NCBI taxonomy): domain Bacteria; kingdom Pseudomonadati; phylum Bacteroidota; class Bacteroidia; order Bacteroidales; family Bacteroidaceae; genus Bacteroides; species Bacteroides sp. MSSM.1001136sp1_RTP21357st2_D2_RTP21359_211015. The sequence continues at coordinate 18,322 of NZ_JBDFVF010000013.1, forward strand.
ACAAAGGTAGATATAAAAACTGAAATCTGACAGTAGATAAAAACAGATATTTAACTGATAATAAGCATTTTGGAATAATATTCTTTAAACCGATAAATTCAATCTAAAAAAAGAGTGTTTATTCTAAAATAAACAGTTCAAATAGTGTTATTTTCTATTTCAACAGAAACCGCCCCTTTTTATGCTTATCTTATTCACATACACAAAATAAAAAATCCCCGTAAAGCACTACTTTACAGGGATTTATCTATTAATTGAAGCGGAGAGACAGGGATTCGAACCCCGGGTACCTCGCAGTACAACGGTTTTCAAGACCGCCGCAATCGACCACTCTGCCACCTCTCCAAAACTCCTTTATCAGAAGTGCTTTCCGTTGAAAGCGGTGCAAAGGTACGAATCATTTTTAAATCTGCAAACATTCTGATATTTTTTTCGCGAATTAATCGTATTTTTGCAGTTCATTAGTAAGAACAGAAATATGATATACCCTCAAAACTTTGAGCAAAAGATAGGATTCGACCAGATAAGACAGTTACTAAAAGATAAGTGCCTCAGTACTTTAGGTGAAGAAAGAGTTACAGACATGAACTTTTCCGAGCAACATGAAGAGGTTGAGGAGAAATTAAACCAAGTAACAGAGTTTGTCCGCATCATCCAGGAAGAGGACGGATTTCCCGATCAATTTTTCTTTGATGTCCGTCCTTCGCTAAAACGTGTGCGAATAGAAGGAATGTATTTGGACGAACAAGAATTATTTGACCTACGCCGTTCATTAGAAACCATCCGTGACATTGTACGCTTTCTGCATCGGAATGAAGATGAAGAAGAAAACAATACCCCCTACCCCAGCCTGAAACGACTGGCAGGAGATATTGCCGTGTTCCCGCAACTGATAGGGAAAATAGACGGCATTCTTAACAAATATGGAAAGATCAAGGATAATGCCTCTACCGAATTAGCCCGCATACGTCGAGAACTTGCCAGTACGATGGGAAATATTTCCCGTTCATTAAACAGCATCCTGCGTAGCGCGCAGTCCGAAGGATACGTGGACAAAGATGTAGCTCCCACCATGCGTGACGGACGTCTGGTGATTCCAGTTGCCCCCGGACTCAAGCGAAAAATCAAAGGTATCGTACACGATGAATCCGCCAGCGGAAAAACTGTGTTTATAGAACCGGCGGAAGTGGTAGAAGCCAACAACCGCATCCGTGAACTCGAAGGTGATGAACGACGTGAGATCATTCGCATCCTTACCGAGTTCTCGAATATCCTTCGTCCATCTATTCCGGAAATTCTTCAATCATACGAATTTCTGGCAGAGATAGATTTTATCCGTGCGAAAAGTTACTTCGCCATACAGACCAATAGTCTGAAACCCGCCGTAGAGAATGAGCAACTACTAGATTGGACAATGGCAGTGCATCCTTTATTACAACTTTCATTAGCCAAACATGGAAAGAAAGTCGTACCACTGGATATAGAGCTCGATCAAAAACAACGTATCCTTATTATATCCGGACCGAATGCCGGAGGTAAGTCCGTCTGTTTGAAAACAGTCGGCTTACTGCAATATATGCTGCAATGCGGCATGCTGATTCCCTTGCACGAACGTAGTCATGCCGGTATATTCAGTAGCATCTTTATCGATATTGGTGATGAGCAATCTATTGAAGATGATTTGAGTACCTACTCTTCTCACTTGACCAATATGAAAATCATGATGAAGAGCTGTAACGAACGGAGCCTCATCCTGATTGACGAATTCGGTGGAGGTACGGAGCCGCAAATCGGAGGTGCTATTGCCGAAGCTGTACTGAAACGTTTCAACCAGAAAGGAACATTTGGAGTCATCACTACCCACTACCAGAATCTGAAACATTTTGCCGAAGATCATGAAGGAGTAGTGAACGGAGCCATGCTTTACGACCGTCATCTCATGCAAGCACTTTTCCAATTACAAATCGGTAATCCGGGAAGTTCGTTCGCCGTAGAAATTGCACGAAAAATCGGACTACCGGAAGATGTCATCGCAGATGCTTCGGAAATCGTAGGAAGCGAATATATCAATGCAGACAAATACCTTCAGGACATTGTACGCGACAAGCGTTACTGGGAAGGGAAACGTCAAACCATCCGTCAACGGGAAAAGCACATGGAAGAAACCATTGCCCGTTACCAGACAGAGATGGAAGAATTGCAAAAATCCCGGAAAGAGATTATCCGGCAAGCAAAAGAAGAAGCGGAACGCATGCTTCAGGAATCCAATGCCCGCATTGAAAATACGATTCGTACGATAAAGGAAGCGCAAGCCGAAAAGGAAAAGACACGCCAGGCACGTCAGGAACTGACAGACTTCCGTACTTCTTTGGATGCACTGGCATCTAAAGAGCATGAAGAGAAGATTGCACAAAAAATGGAGAAACTAAAGGAGAAGCAAGAGCGGAAGAAAAACAAGAAGAGCGAACCGAAAGCTGCAGTCTCTTCTGCCTCAAGTGCCCCTAAAATAGTGCCGATTGCAGTAGGAGAAAATGTAAAAATCAAAGGACAGACAAGCGTCGGCCAAGTGATGGAAATCAGTGGTAAAAATGCGACTGTTGCTTTTGGAAGCATAAAAACGACCGTAAAAATAGACCGTCTGGAACGTGCCAATCATACGCCCAAGACGGAAGGGATTGCAAAAAGCACCTTTGTCAGCAGCCAGACACACGATCAGATGTATGAAAAGAAGCTTAGCTTCAAACAGGACATTGATGTACGCGGAATGCGTGGGGATGAAGCCTTACAGGCAGTCACCTATTTTATCGATGACGCCATATTAGTCGGCATGGATCGTGTACGTATCCTTCACGGCACAGGAACGGGAATACTTCGTACACTTATCCGCCAATATCTGGCCACCGTACCGGGAGTCAGCCACTATACCGACGAACATGTACAGTTTGGCGGTGCCGGAATCACAGTAGTCGATTTTGACTAACACGTAAACAAAACGTTCAAAGAACTTGTTCTCATTTAGAAAACCACTACCTTTGTTACAGTGGTTTTCTAAAACGAGAATAAAGCATGAAGAATAATCTGTTAAGCGAAAAGCTTATTTATACAGGAGAAAGTCTTACTCCTACCCATTTACATCTTTGTACTTACAATGCTACCGAGATGCAGGAAAGTTCTAGTGATACTTTTCAAGCCATCAAAGGTACGCTGAACAACGATCAAATCAACTGGCTGCAGATACATGGAATGAAAAACACAGAAACTATCCGGGAAATTTGCAGTCATTTCGAAATAGACTTCCTTGTCTTACAAGATATATTGAATGCGGATCATCCGACCAAGATAGAAGAACATGATAAATACATTGTCCTGATCTTAAAGATATTCTATCCGAACGAACATAAAGAAGAAAATGAACTGGACGAACTGCTCCAACAGCAAGTCTGCCTTATCATAGGAAATAATTATGTACTGACTTTCCTCGAAAAAGAAACTGATTTCTTTGATGATGTCAGTTCTGCCTTGCGTAATGATGTTCTGAAGATACGCAGCCGTCAAACAGATTATCTACTTAGCGTACTGCTCAACAGCGTGATGGGAAACTACATTTCAACCATCTCTTCCATCGATGACGCACTCGAAGATTTGGAAGAAGAATTGCTAACCATCACCAGCGGAGACGACATCGGTATCCAGATTCAGGCATTACGACGCCAATATATGCTAATGAAAAAAGCAATTCTCCCCTTAAAAGAACAATATATAAAGCTACTGAGGGCAGAAAACCTGCTCATCCATAAAGTGAACCGTGCTTTTTTCAATGATGTAAACGACCACTTGCAATTTGTATTACAAACCATCGAAATCTGCCGGGAAACGCTTTCTTCATTAGTCGATCTTTATATCTCCAATAATGATTTGCGTATGAACGATATCATGAAGAGGCTGACCATCGTATCCACTATTTTCATCCCTTTGACATTTCTGGTTGGAGTATGGGGAATGAATTACAAATGGATGCCGGAACTGGAATGGCAGTACGGGTATTTATTTGCCTGGATTATAATGGCAATTATCGGTATTATTGTATATTTGTACTTCAGAAAAAAGAAATGGTATTAACAAAAACACATCATTAGTCATGAAATCAATTAAAGAGCTATATAGAATAGGTACAGGACCTTCCAGTAGCCACACAATGGGACCACGCAAAGCTGCCGAAATGTTTCTGGAACGTCATCCGGATGCCACATCTTTTAAAGTAACCCTTTACGGCAGTTTAGCAGCTACAGGCAAAGGGCACATGACGGATATAGCTATTATAGACACTTTACAACCCATCGCTCCGGTAGAAATTGTATGGCAGCCCAAAGTCTTCCTACCGTTCCATCCCAACGGAATGACATTTGCAGCTCTGGACAGTAATGATAAAGTGCAGGAAAACTGGACTGTTTACAGTATTGGCGGCGGTGCACTGGCAGAAAATAATGATAATCCGACCATCGAAAGTCCGGATGTATATGACATGGAAAACATGACCGAAATACTTCAATGGTGTGAAGATACCGGAAAAAGTTATTGGGAATACGTGAAGGAATGTGAGGAAGAAGATATATGGGATTATCTGGCTGAAGTGTGGGCCACCATGAAAGATGCCATTCACCGTGGACTGGAAGCGGAAGGAGTACTTCCCGGCCCACTAAACCTTAGACGAAAAGCTTCCACCTATTATATACGTGCTACCGGATATAAACAATCCCTCCAATCAAGAGGACTTGTTTTTTCTTATGCTTTGGCAGTAAGTGAAGAAAATGCTTCCGGTGGAAAAATTGTGACTGCTCCTACCTGTGGTTCCTGCGGAGTGATGCCTGCCGTACTATATCATCTCCAGAAAAGCCGTGATTTCAGTGATATGCGTATTCTACGCGCGTTAGCCACTGCCGGATTGTTTGGCAACATTGTCAAATTCAATGCATCTATTTCCGGAGCAGAAGTAGGTTGCCAGGGAGAAGTAGGCGTTGCCTGCGCAATGGCTTCGGCTGCCGCTAATCAATTATTCGGAGGTAGCCCGGCACAGATTGAGTATGCAGCAGAAATGGGATTGGAACACCATCTGGGAATGACTTGCGACCCGGTATGCGGATTGGTACAAATTCCCTGCATCGAACGAAATGCATACGCCGCTGCACGTGCGCTGGATGCTAATCTTTATTCAGCTTTCACCGATGGTATGCACCGTGTCTCTTTCGACAAAGTTGTGCAAGTAATGAAACAAACCGGACACGACCTTCCATCACTTTACAAAGAAACAAGTGAAGGAGGGTTAGCTAAGGATTATAAACAAATGTAATTATAAAAAACAACGGGCTATTCCTTTTATAGAAATAGCCCGTTTTGATTTTTATGATTAAAAACTATTCAGTCGGCGGCCAATTTGTATCGTCTCCATTGCTAATATCTTTTTCATGTAGCAATCCGCCTTCCTGTAAGAAATAAAGCGCATAGCGTTGGCTACCTTGCTTCACTTGAATCACAGACTCCATCGGATTTTGTGGAAAAGTCAACACATACACATCCGTCACTACCCATGTATTATACTTGGAATCCATGAAAGCCGTATAAACTGCCGGTACCAGCTGGTCTATGCTATTCAGTTCATTTTCCGTCATCACCCAATTGGCATTGGCATCAAACCAAACCTCTAGTTCGTCATTACTTACCCAACAGTCAGCTACATAATAGGCACCTTTCATCTCCCATTCTACATTCTGGGCAGCCGGATATACCTGTTTTAAAGCTTCTGTAATATTACTGGGCGGAACAAAAGTATCATCATCATCATTATCACATGCGCCAAACGAAAGAGCAGTCATCATCAATACCACTGCCCAAGCGCTAAACTTAAATCTCCACATAGCTATCTTCTTGTTTAGGTCTATTTATCACAAATCTTCAGTTAATCATCAGCCTTGATAAACTTTCCCTTCTTATCAAATTTGAAAGAAAGTCCGGTAGACAATTCTATTTCATACCCTTTGCGGTCACGTTCAACTTTGGTCACTCCTTCGTTCACAAAATTATGAGACTTCAAATAATTGACAGCAAATCCCGGAATAATACTAACAGGAACAACCTGTCCTTTTTTTGCACTTACCTCTTCCCAGTTGCCCTTGCTATCAAAATCAATTTCTGTACCATCCATCAATACTACTTCATACTTGGTAGACTCCATCATATCTTTATCAATTTTGATATGAGCCACCTCTGGTTTCGTAAAATGACTATTGATAAAATTACGTGCCGGAAGCGGTAACTGATTCATGTCTTTGGTAATTACATCTTTTGCAAATGAAAACTGTACGGCTACAATAGCCAACACAAGTAAAGATAGAATTTTCTTCATAATCGTTATTCTTTTAGCGTTAATACTATACTTTATTCTATGCTACAAATAACGATACAGATTCTGGAAAGATTTAGGAATATTATGAGTTTGCTCTTTTTTTGTATTCTTTAACCATCCTAAAAAACATAATCATCCTTCCATAATCTTCCATTCCCCAATTGTGCATCGTTCACTATCAAAACTGACAGCTATCTTTATAATCGGGAGCCCACACAAAGCAAAACGTTCGGGATAATTCTTCAAGTTAATCTGTTCCATCGCCCTATCCGCTCCTTTATCCAACTTCAATTCCATCACATACAATGTGGTTTCTGTACGAAGTACCATATCCACCCGGCCACGGGGAGTACGAACTTCTACATCCACATAATACCCCAATAAACTGAATATGATATAAAATATTTGCTGATAATGTCCCTCATATTTCGTATTATCGCACTGAGGTATGGTGGACAAGAACATTTGCAAACGACGCAATGCAGCATCTATATCCCCATTACGGATATCTCGAGAAAGATACGCCACCATAGTATTGGTTTCCGGTGCTTTACTAACAACATAATATGGGAGAAGACTTTTCATTAAGCCTATTCTTACTTCCTTATTGGGGATATCCAATGTATATAAGTCTAATTCCTCATCATAGTCCTTTATCGTAATATAACCACTTTGATATAACAACGGGATAATGCTTGTCATCCTTTCTGTTGGTGCATCAAAATCCTCTACAGCGGCCTTTTTCTTCCCGATTTCGGAAGGTACTACGCCAAACTTATCCAGCATCTTTATCAGATATGTAGGCGTACCACTGCCAAACCAATAAGAACCAATCTTACCTTTTTCCATAGCTGTAAGCAGACTGAATGGATTGTATATGTCAGGCGACGGGTAAGTAAAGTGATACCCGTCATAATTTTCTTTCAGTTTCATCAAAACTTCTTCTGGAGTAATCTCCAACTTCTTCGCCAATCCCTCCACATCTTCTTTCATTTGAGAACGTATTTCATCTTCACTAATACCACAGATAGCAGCATAAGGTTCATCCATACTAATATTCTCAATATTATTAAGTTCGCTGAATATACTGAGTTGGGAGAATTTGGTAATACCAGTCAGAAACACATATCGCAAATAAGGATCACACGCTTTCAATGGACTGTAGAAGTTGCGCATGATGTTGCGCAATACATCAAGATTTTCCCGTTCATGCGCCACATCCAGCAAAGGAGCATCATATTCGTCGATAAGTACGACCACTTTCTTACCTGTTTGTTGATAAGCACGCTTTATCAACCCCATCAAACGTTGATTGGGATTAATCTCCTCCTCTAACTTTCCATAAATTTCTTCGTAATTGAACAATTTCAAATTCAATTCTTGAAATAACTGTTCCTCATCTACATGTTTGGCGGTACTCATATCGAAATGTAGTACAGGGTACTCCATCCATTCTTTCTCCAGCTTCTCAATAGCCAACCCTCTGAACAGTTCTTTATGACCGGAAAAATAACTGTGTAACGTAGAAGTGAGCAATGACTTTCCAAAACGCCGTGGGCGACTTAAAAACATATAGTCAGAAGCCGAATGTGTCATCCGGTAAACATATTCTGTTTTATCAATATAGAGGTAATTTCCCTCCCGTATCTTCGAGAATGTCTGTATCCCGATAGGATATAATCTTTGCAAATTTTCCATATCAATCATATATACATTATATATATATCACAAAGATAACAAGTAAATCCGAAAACAGGTATTATACAAGACATTATTATTTTTTCTTAAACAGACAAAAAGATAGCGTTAACCAACATCTCCCCTAAAAACAATATGCCAACGATCCTCACAGACAGCTGGCATATTTCACATATAGATACATATCAGTTTTTACACCGATATGAGGGCCAAGTTAAAAATATACCGCTGTACGATTTCTAACCTGCAAAATGCAGGGATTTCATGAGTTTATCATGAATCTAGGGACCTACATATTTCTTCATTTCAACATTTATCTTATACCATCCCAATGCATTACTACCACCCACTCTTTCGGTTGGTAAGTTCCGTGAAAACGGTGCGGAATCGTAGCAACCACCAAATCACAATTAGAAGCTAATACGGCTCTTAATTCCTTCAATAACATATCCATCCGAACAATTAAATGAAGATACTTCATCATACACCGTATCACCCGTACATACTGATAAATGCACATATCCTCTCCCCGTCTTATCTCACTCAGTGTACTGGGAGAGATAGCAAATTCGCTGGAAAAGAAACTGTTACTGAAAATACGATCCGTTCCCATTAAAGCCAATACCAAATTGCTTAAAAACTCGTATGGTTTCTGTTTTTCTTTTGCCATGTCATTCTATGATTAATAATTTATAATATTTCAGTTTTTATTACTTTATCAAACATTGTCCACATAGGGAAACAATCAGCGATTCACTGCTAAAATCAACTGTCACTGACACTATTCGCAAAAAAGCATATTGCGTGAGCTTCCTGCATTTTTTCGAGCATATAATTTTTCGTCCCTAAAAAAACAACAAGAGTTTATCGACTGGATACAAGCAAGTTATAAATCTCATACACCTCTTCTTTCCCCCACCAACGTGCCCTCCTTTCAAAAGGCCAAAAGGACATAAGGACAAAAATCCCCTATGGTACTATAAAAATTCCAATGCCAACGACGAAGCCTATTAGTTGGGAGAGGAATTCCAGAAAGGAGCTCCTTTATTTCCCCGAAATTCGTACAATAATCTTACCTTATTGTCGAATGATTGTGTTACTGAAGACGGAAGCAAACGCGAACAAGATGTCGCTCTTCTTTCCAAGCACAGCCCTTTCACTAAATAATCCTGACAATATAGGTAATTTCGTTCAAGAGTTGCCCAATCACTTCATGACAGACAAAACGATTCAGGTTGGCGCAATACACGATTTCAATATTCGTAAGGTTACACGTCTACAAAATCACTTAACATAATAAAAATCAGCAATATACCTCATGATTCTTATACTAAGATGAATAATAACAGTCATATATGTCCTTTTTGTCCTTTTGTCCTTTTGGAGAACTGGAAAAACATCGGGAGATTTGAAAAAAACATCTCAATAATTGAAATCAAACATTGGGATATTTCGATACAAATCTCCCAATGTTTTTTCTTTATATTTGTGTATCTAAATACATCACTATACGTAAAATCAGGAAATATCAACGATCTTCACAGACAGTTGATATAGTGGGAAATTCACATCGGCTTTAACCTCCGATGTCAGGGCGTAGATTAGAAATGCGCCGTCGCGCTATTTCTAATCCACAATGTAGGAGCTTCATGCTGTAAACAGCATGAAGCTAGGGACCTACATTTTTCTTCATCTCACATACGAAACACTCACGTGTTTATTACATCTCAACATTTTCAACATTTATTATATATACCCAAATTGTTTAAGAAAAATCATCTCAAACACTGACCATCATTATCTCTATACCAATCCTTAATAGCTTCTTCAAATGTATAATGAAACTTATACCCCGAATCAGCCAGTTTCTTTCCACATATATTAGTAGAGATCATTAACTTCTTCACACGAGCCGGACAAATACCTAGTGCCTTTCCCCCTAACGGACCGACAATACTTGCAACTGTCATTAGAAGACTTCCCGGCACCTTGACAATGGTACGTTGTAATCCCGTAGCCTTTTTCATCGTTTCTACTATTTGCTCGATAGTAAAAGCCGGTTCAAATGTACAGTTATATAACTCTACTCCTTCGCTATGATTCTCCAACCGGTAAAGCATAAAGCGAACCAATTCTTTCACATAAATGCAAGCTTTAATCGTATCTTTACGACCCGGATAGAAGAACTTACCACCACGGATCCCCCAATACAAACGGGTAAAGTTACCATTTTCCCCTTTACCGAATACCACACCCGGACGAACAATAGTAAGTTGCCGTTCGTTCGTTTTTTTTGCCTGCCAAATCGCATGTGTTTTTTCAGCCACTAACTTAGAAATTCCATAAGGCGTGTTCGGTGTGGGAAGCATCTCTTCTGTTTTCAAATCTTCTGCTGCACCATAAGGAGCAATGGAACTGGTAAAAACTATTTTCTTTATCCCGAACTTCTCGGCAAAAGCGCATACATTCTCTGCACCACGAATATTCGTCTCAAAATAAGCCTGATCCGGATGCCCCGGAGTACGATGAACGGCTGCAAAGTTAAAGATGATGTCTTCGGAAGTAACGGGAATATCAATATTTATTTCAGAACGAACATCACAATTGATATATGTAGATTTACCTTCATGGTTATTCTCCACAATATCCAGATTGTATATTTTCGTACCCGGATATAAATTATCAATTAGAGCAATAAGGTGCGTACCGATAAAACCGGAACCGCCAAATATAAAATAACTCATTTCACTAGATGATTAAATTCATTATATTTTAACTCTACAAACTCCTTTATTTCCTTCTTAAAACGTTCTTCCGAAAAAGTCTCCGCATGGTTACGTATCATTTTAGGATCAAACGGTGTTTCTAGTTTTTCAAATCTTTCTACTGCATCAATAATCGAATCAACAGTTTGCTCATAAAAGAAAATACCTGTTACTCCGTCTTTCACTGTTTCCAAAGAACCTCCCCTGCCATAAGCAATAACAGGAGTCCCACATGATTGCGCTTCAATCGGAATCATACCAAAATCCTCATCTGCTGCAAAAACAAAGGCTTTAGCTTTCTGCATCTTTTCTTTTAGTACGGCAAATGACTGATATCCCATGACAGTTATATTATGCTCAGCAATCTTGCGTATCTTTTCCAAATTAGGACCTCCACCAATCACAACCAGCTTTTTATTAGACATACGACTGAAAGCTTCAACAATAAGATCTATTTTCTTATATCCCACCAAACGACTACTAGTTAAATAGAAATCTTCTTTCTCTACGCACAAATCAAAGTTAGAAATATCAATATTAGGGTGAATTGTTACAGCATCCCGCCTATATGTCTCCTGAATTCGACGTCCCACATAATCGGAATTACTTATAAAATAGTCAACCCGAAAGCTGGATATCAAATCCCATTTACGAATACGGTGAAGCATATATTTAGCCAGATATCCTTTCAAGCCTTTTGTCAACCCCGATTCTTCCAAATATTCATGATACATATCCCATACATAACGAATAGGAGAATGACAATAACAAATATGCAGTTGATCCGCTTTGGTTATAACTCCTTTGGCAACAGCATGAGAAGATGATATAATCACATCATATCCCCGTAAATCAAACTGTTCTATTGCAAACGGAAATATAGGCAAATACATCCTATGCTTCTTTACCCCTAAAGGCAACTTCTGAATGAATGATGTATGGACTTTATTCCAGTCAATCCCTAATTCGTCACAAACTTGTTTTTTAGCAACTAAGGTGTAAATATCTGCGGCAGGAAATACATCCGCAATAGCTTTGACTACTTTATCAGAACCGCCAACAGTTACTAACCATTCTTGAATGATGGCAATCTTCATATTATTTTTCATTTAAAGAGAACTCATTAATTCAAAGTCTGGGTAGAATATCTTTCCTAATACCCATTCTCAATAACTCGGATAATTTTTTCCACAACTAAATCAAAACTATAATGAGACTCGATATATTGTCGTGTTTGCATAATATCTGTATTAAGCTGGGGTCTTACCACAAGCCAATCTGCCAATGCTTTTATATCACCATCTTTAAAGAAAACCACCGGAAGTTCCGAATACACCTCCCGTAATACTGGTAAATCTGTAATAATAGCATTTCCCCCAAGATACAAAGACTCCAATGGTGGTATACCAAACCCCTCATAATGAGTTGGTAAGACTAAAGCTAATGCCTGAGATACAATATCATATAATTTATTATTAGAGAGAACTCCCGTAAATAGTATATTATCACCAGCACTTTTCAGCAAATCCATTACATACCTATCTTTAGTTTTAATTCTCTCATAGTCACCAATCAATACCAACCTTATATAAAATCCACGCTTGTTAACTTCATTAATGGCTTTAATTAATACATCAATACCTTTGTGTTTTTTTATATTTCCCACATATACATAATATGGAAAATCATATATGCGTTCTTTTATGGGATTATATTCCTTAATTTGCTTAGAAATACCATTCAGAATGACATGAATATCTTTATTTGTATGGAAATGTTTTTTTATTCTGGTAGCCGAAAATTCAGAAACTGTAAATAAAGCCTTAGACAGACAAACCGCACGTTTATAAAATGCCCATCTTAATAACGTTCCCCAACGAGAAGAAAGCCCTTTAACATCAAAAAATAAAACATCATGAATTGTAGAATAAATAGGGACCTTAATTCTGCCTGGTATATTTATATATGGACAATAATAAATGTCACACCTATTTATTTCTTTCACAGGAAATGCCCACAGCTCTTTCAAAGAAAATTGAGGAATGTTTGTAATCAATAAATCGACATTGGGTATACCTTGGTATAGACCTATTTGCTTTTCACTGCCAATCAAAAGATAGTGATGTTTCGTATACTTATAGATTAACATAGATACAATATTCTCAATATGCGTACCAATACCACTATTACCTATAAGTCGAGCATCTATTGCAATTTTCATAATTATATTTTCTATTGTATATCTTTTCGTCCATACGTAATCAATCTATCACATTTTTCATTCTGTATTTGAGTACCATCCAACATGATACCTATCAGTAACCAAGGATAGAGAAACGTCATTTGTACACCAAAAAAGAAAGGAAACTGAGATAAAAATACTATTTTCCAATTAGAAGTCAAATGGTAGATTTTTTTCAGAATCATTCCCCACAAGATCAATCCTAATAAACCAAATTGATTTATTACATCTATTATTCCTCCATAACCAGAAGCATCAAAAATAGATATAACAGGAAAAAAAGATCTGTATTCATCCAAATTCCGCAGAAGGGGATAGTTACCCATACCAATACCTATTATCGGATTCTTAATAAACATTTCATGTAATATAAATGTAGCAGATATACGTCCAGCTGTAACAGAATAATCTTCCGGATTATTATTCACATATACTTGCAACATTTGCGTATCAACAATTCTTTGAATGTATATATTTGAAATAAACACGAAAACTATCAAGAAAAACACCACCGAAATAGGAAGAAGAATATATTTAAATCGTGAATAATATCGACTTTGGCGAAAAGAAGAAATCCAATAAATTGCGAGATAAGCACATAAACAAGATACACCAGCTTTCGATTGAGATAGAATTAAAATGACTAAAAAGATTAATGTATATTTTTTCTTACCCACGAATAAAATATTTAGGACTATTAACATGGAATACATTAACCCTAACGGCCCCCCTTCTACATAAAATCCTTTAAGTCTAAGAAAAAAGGATCCTTCATGCGAAACAGATATCCAATCAGTACCTAAATAATTCAATAAATATAAAAATATAAGTAAAAAAGAAAAGTAATAACTTGAATTTAAAATCAATCGCACTAATCCTTCTACACCTATTTTTTTTGATATATTACAAATATACTCTGTAAATCCTAAACAAGCTATTAATTCAAGATAACGACTAATAGATATCCAATACGATGTTTTCAGAAAAGAAGGAGCAACACTATTGTCAAAACTCATAAATGGATTCTTAACAAAAGTCGCAAGTAAAAAAAATGTAAACAAAATAAAATAAGAATAAGTTACTTTATGTATTTTTTTTAGGCATAAAAGAGCATATAACAAAAATATAATCTCTGATAATTTCACGGGGCCAATTTTCAAATCAGTAAATTGAATAGCTAGTATTATCAAAGCAGAAGTCAAATAATAAAATGATTTATTTCGCACTATACAAATTTGTTACAGTAGTCAACATTTATTAAATACACATAATTATCAAGTACGATCAATTGCTTAGCAAACATTTTTTCGAAGAAGAAACTTCATTTATAACTTCTATAAGTTCATCTATCATTCTGTCTGAATCTAACAAAGGCAAAATTATTTCTCTTGAATTCTCTGATAAAGAATGTAACAATGTCTTATCTTCATAAAGGTTCATAATAGCATCCGATAAACTAATATCATCCAAAGGTTCAATTAAAAGCCCATTTATCCCATCATGTATTATTTCAGGCAATCCACCTACTCTTGTTGCAATCACTGGAACACTATAGGCACATGATTCGATAGCAACAGTCGGAAATGTATCGGGCCATATAGATGGCACAATAGACAAGTGTATTTGTGAAAAAAAATCCGCAGGCTTTATATAACCTAAAAAAGATATTCTTTTATCAACAGAAGTAATCTTCTTTAAATATTCTTCATACTCAATTGACTCTCCACGCCCGGCAATAAATAAAGTTGCATTAATATCCAATCGCATAAATGTTCGAATCAACCATTCTACTCCTTTAACCTTCGATAAAGTTCCAATATATCCAATTCGAAAAGGGAATTCAATATTCCTACTCCTATGTTCATTAGACTCTGGCATATTGCGTGCATTGTAAATTACGCGTGCTTTTGCATTACTAAAATATCCGCTTCTCTTTAAACGTTCCAATACATAATTACTTACGCCTACCACAACATTTATATCCTTAGACTTTCCCTTATGACAAAAACGCATCAAACTACAAATTCTACATTGTTTTTCACACGCTCTCTCATATTTAAACATATTGCTACCTGGACAAAGTAAATATAAGTCATGTAATACCTGAATAATAGGAACTTTCCTCTCTTTAATCACATCCCATACCGAAATTGAAAAACCCGCTAAATTGTGACATATTACGACATCAGGTTTTTCTTTTTGCATAACTTCTCTCACATACTTTCGCATCCCAACATTGTAAATATCTCTAATATGCCAAAGCATTCTAACATATTTATTTGGCTTTGAATTGCTAAAATGCCAATAAAAGTTTTTAATTCCAGCTCTATAAACTGTTATACCATTCACATCTTCTTGGCATAAGCCCAAATTAGGGCTAGTAGTTAAGACAGAAACAGTATAACCTCTACGCTGAAATCCTTCCACTTGCTCTTGACATATAACTTCAGCTCCTCCACCTATATGAGGGCTATATAAGGTATTTATAAATAGAATAGTCATATCATGCTATAATTGTATCCAACTATCAGGAATAATATCACTCCCCCCCCCTCTATTCGACCATTTTTGAGGAGCAACAACTATTTTATCAGGATTTTTGTTAAGCCATGCTGCCCACCAACTATACGAACTATTGGAAATTATATTATGTTTAGCACATGACATTAATTGCATATCTAAATAATTCATCTTACCAGAAGTCGGATTCCAGTCACAAAGAGTATAATTTAAATCCGTCAAATTATTCAAGACCCATTCCTTATTATCTGTAAAAACATAAAAAATAGGGTTATCAACATGTTCCCTAACATATTTTATAGCTTCATGATAATATTCTATAGGACAAATTCCCGAAAAAATTGGGTTTCTTAAATAATCGACACCTTTCCTTATATGGATAGCAACTGAATTTTGCGAATTCATTATGCATTCTGCTTCTCTATTCCTTTCTTGTTCAAATTGTAAAAAACAAAAATCTTCACGAATATCATTTTTAATGTCATGAAAATATTTTTCAGATTGCCATATTCCCATTAGGCACTTATCACCTTCCAATTTATCCCACAAATTAATATCATACTTAAAGCTATAATTTATATAATATTTCCATGAGAGTTTTCTTATTATCCTAGAAAATACATCTTTCTTCGCTACTCTTTTAAAATATTGGCATTCTCTATATCTAACTCTAGGAAAAACATCAATCAATGTTGTCTGCTCAAAGTTCCATTCTGGCAAATATGACTTTTCATCAAAATAAACATCAATGCCTTTTGCTTCTATTGCTTTATATAAAGCATAATGAAACATTCTATTTGCCAATCCCGCATTTGAATATACAACTATCATATTATTTCAATTTTGAATTAAACATATCTATTGCCGCCCCCATTGCAGCATCCATATTATAATACTCCCATTCAGCAAACCGTCCTAACAAATAAAGTCCTTGCTTCTCTAAAACATTCTTCAAGTTTAGTATCATCTCTCTTGTTAAAGCATCTTGAATAGGATAAGTATATTTTGTATAAGTATGAGTAAGATACCGTGGAGAAAAAGGAATTTTTTCTAGATTTTTTAAAATATCTTCTTTAGAAATATGATCTGTAAATTCTACAACACCTGTCAATACCCCAGGTATATTATTTGCTTCTGAAAAGTTACCTGTACATATAATACGATGTGCCTGATACTCTCTTGATGGTAAATAAATCCAGCTATATGGATTTTTCTCTATTTCACAGAAAACTGATGTTGTCCCATGATATTCCAACTTCTCAATCATAGATTCAAAACTTGAAATATCCACTACATTATTAAGAAGTACAGGTAAATCTTTTATATTACCACAAAATATGACCTGATCAAAACAATCATTATTAACCAACCAACATCCATTTCCTTTTTCCAGACTAACCACTTGTGTATTATATCGTATATCCAATTCTTCTGCCAACTTATTAGCAAAAAATTGGGATCCGCCATATCGAGGATAGAAAAAAGTACTATGGACAAAATTCTTCTCTTCTAAATGAATAAAATTATTATATAATATTTCTTTTAAAGTTGGCATGGGGAGTTTACCTTCCAACCAAGACAAAGGAACCGTTGTTAAGTCTCTTTTCCATATTTTCTCATTATAGGGTTGAAAATACTCTCTATAAAGCATTACTCCAAAACGAAAATATAAGAATTCTTCAAAATTGGTAGGTTCACCTTTTGTATCCCCATTTTTAATCATCTCCTGCAAATTATCAATAAATTCATCTAACAAAACTGGTGTAAATTGATAAGCATGATTTTCTACTGGATAATTAATTAATCTACGATCCGGCATAGAAACAACAGAATTCCGATCTGCTTTTGAAAAATCCTTTTCTTTATCAAAGATACTCTCAAACCATTCCAATACATCTTTCCGCTTGGTATTAAATACATGTCCCCCCACTTTATGATACAAACATCCATTAATATTATCACACTTGATCAAACCACCAGGTTTATTCTCTTTTTCAATAACAGTTACTTTATTTCCACCATCAACTAATAGACGTGCAATAGATAAACCCGAGACTCCAGCCCCAATAACTACAATTTTCTTCATCTTACATTAAATCTTGAATATACTTTTCCAATTGATCCACAGCATATTCCGTTCGACAATTTTGCATAGCATAAGCTCTACCTCGGTACGAGCATTCTTTATACAGTTCTGCATTATTCAATAATAAATCTATACTTTTATGCATCTGAGATATTGATTCAACAACAACACCTCCTGGCAACAACCTTGTATTCCCAACATTAGTGCTTACAAATGGAACTCCCTTTGCCATTGCTTCAATAATAGATATAGAGAATTCCTCAAAAAAACTTCCGACTAAATATAAAGTTGCATTTGACAATATATCTGGAATATCTTCTCGAGCAACTCCTGATAAAAAGAACACATCTTTTTTACCATAGGTCTTTTCTAATTCTAAATTGTAAGCTATCAGTTCTGCAAAATATCGTGAAGACCCTTTTCCTATAAATATAATTGAGATATCATCATTTACAGATTTATAGAATTCTAGTAAAATTCCTTTTTGGTTTTTATAAGGAAAATAATTTGCAATACTCAGACAATAACGTTTATTAGTTGGCTGGGCATATTTTAAAAGCGGATTCTCACGATTAGAAGTCTCAAAAAAAATATCATCTACTGCATTCCTTAAAATTTTCACCCTTTGAGCATATTTTTCCAAAGTCGTTTTACTACTATCAACTTCTGATAAACAAAGGCATAAATCATACAGAGACAGATATTTCCTCAAATATACAAAATAAAATAAGCGATATTTAAAAGCTTTCAACATACGACCTGAGAAATTTATCTTTAGTGGGTATTGGAAAAGGCCGCCAAAACCATGAACGTGCAGTATTTTAATAACATCTTTCAAATCTACTAAAATAGGATATAGACATCGAGAGGTCAATGCCTCCGGACATTCATTTATAAGTATATCTACATTAGCCTGTTGAATATAATTTTTAAACTCTGTAATTTCCCCTGATATAAATTTCAGTCTAGTAGTATGTATTTCAAATCTCACAATATCAACACCATTAAAGGATTCTTTAGCAGGTAATGAATCATATTTAATAGTTACCACTGTTACTTTATATCCTTTTTGTGCTAATCCTTCACAAAGATATCGACTTACAGCTGGCACTCCCCCAGTTCTTGGATAATAGTCATCTGTTGTTAGAAGAAGATGTTTCATTATTTATTATTCAATTTTATATAACTTCAAATTTCCGATCACTTTCCTATGAGTTCGTTCAACACAGACATCCCATATCTTCAATATCTACAAAGCAAAGAACATGAATCATATAATAAGTACTTAAAAGCACGCACCTTTATTTCAAGTCTTTTATATGATTCAATTATAACAAAAACAATTTTAGAACTAATTTTTTCTTCTTTTTTGGCTATTTCCAATCTATTTAGTAACATTGCATTATCAGTAATTTTCAGACAAGCATCTTTTAAAGCTCGTACACGATGTGATTTATTATAATAATGCCACAATTTACATAATATTAGAGATTTATTATTGAGTATATTTTGTCTAATCAAATCATCACACCTCAAAAATTCTAAAACGACTTCTGGATTCAAAGAATAATTAACAGATATTCTATAAAAGCAAAAAGAATGTCCTTCAAGTCGAAGTGCTTTATAATTATTTGCAAGCATTCTGACATAAAATTCATAATCAGATGAAGGATGGTAAACAGTACTAAATCCTCCTAAATCAATAACGCTTTTCTTTTTTATACAAAACCCCAAGGGAGCCTCTACAATGTTATCTCTTAAAAAATCATTTACTGTTAAATACCAACTACTTATTCTTTTTCTTTGAACACGTTTTTTTTCATTAGAAATAGCTTTTGGAAAAAAAGCATCTATTTTACAATGAACATCAATATATTTATTAAAAAGAATACTCAAATAGTCATTATATAATAGATCGTCATCATGCAACATCACTACCCACTCACCTCTAGCTAAAGTATAAAGTCTATTCCAATTTCCAATCATTCCAATATTCTTCATATTTTTATAATAACTCAACTTTGGATTGTTATAATTAAGCATCAATTTTTCCGTTTCATCATCACGATCAGGATCATTGTCTACCACTATAACATCATATTCATCGAATCCTATTTGATTCAACGCACTATCAACAGCTTCCTTCAATAAAGCAGCACGTTTATATGTTGGAATAGCAATGGTTACTTTAGGATGTTGACTTAAATTAGCTTCAAATATGGGTATAGAATGTACACCTTCATCTTTCGCAAAATTATCTACATATTCAAATGAATTAACATATTTATTTTCCATAATATTTCAGTCTGTTTAGAGATTGATTAATACCCATTTTAATAAAATCAAAAAAAGACAGTTTAAAATCATGACATACCACATAAGGCCATTTCCAATTAGCATATAATAACTGGCATCCTCCTTGAACTAAAACTAGTCCCCCAACGCCCCATAAAGTATATTTTAAAGATAAAAAACTACCAACACAAATAGCAGTTCCAGCCAGCAAAGAGGCTGCTACAAAAGGAACTTTATTTTCAGATATAATAAATGTTGCAAAACAAGAATGATTATTTTCTAGTAAAGTCACTATTGAATAAAGCAATAAAATATAAAACGGTGGAAGCGTCGTATTTGAGTCTATTAAATTCAAAATAAAAGGAGCCAATAGAACGAAACATATACATCCAATCAAAAATAAAATATAATATATATTCATAGTAAATGCAAATTTCTGTATCAGTGCCTCTCTTTTATTATCAACCCTTAATGCAGCAAATTCGGGTTCAGATACAGTGAAAAATGTTGTAGAAACTATTGTCACAACAGTCATTAACTGTATCATAAGACCATAAGAAGCTATCTCTTCTAATGACAAATATAATCCAGCAAGAAACATACTACATTTATTTATTGCATAAGAACCAATAAAGACCAACCCGAGCTTTTGAGCATTATACCAAATAATTTTAAATAACGCCCACTTTTCATTTGCTGCTACATGATATTGAGATAATTCATAACAAAAACGAGGTGTAAAAAAGAATTTATACGAAAGATAACGGCCAATAAACGGAGCTATTAAATTAGCTATGGAAATACCTAACAATCCAAATCCCATTATCAAAGTTACAAAAGCCAAAATAATATATAGTAAATTTGAAGCTAAAATTGCTTTTTTAGATTCCATTATCAATCCTTTACCTATCAACAATGAACTATAATAGGTGTAATACACTTTAAAAAAAACAGATATAGAATAGACTATCCATATTAGGAGAGAATTATGCACATCTTTAAAGCCATGTGTCACTTTATAAATATAAGCTGTGCCCAAAGTAAGCATAATCAATAAAACGACTACAGCTAAAATACAATAGACGGATTTTGCCACCGAAATCATAGTGGACAATAACCGATAATTCACACTACCTCCACCAATGTCCACCCCTTCTTTCTTTAGTGCTTGAGCACCTGCAAAAACATAAGTAATATTTCGGCCAAACTGAGGTGCAAAACCAAAATCGAATAAAGAAACCAAAGACCCTACTGTAAGCATCAAATAGTTCATGCCAATTTCCTCCGCCGACAACATCTTCAATATCAAAGGCAATGTTATTAATCCAGAAGCCATCTGAAAAAACAATGTAACATACCCCCAAATAATATCTTTTCTAGATATAACAATCTGCTCTTTCACTACAATTCTTTCTCTAATTCGCACACAGGCTGCCAACCTACATCTATTAATCTGCCAATAGGTGCTACCGCGTACATTACATCATTTACCCGATAAGGTAATGCTCCCCATGCTATATTACATTTCTTTTTATACTTCTTTTCCATCATCTTTGCCAACCCACGAATTGACAGTCCTTTACCGGTACCTAAATGATAATCAGCAAAAGGTTGTTGTATAATCAATGGCAGATGACATATTACATAATTGATGAAAGATATAACATCATCTATATGTATAAAATCTAAGACTTGCTCACCTGGTGACATTTTTATCGGCTCTTGACTCTCTAAAGAATCTTTCACATAATCTATCAGTTTCTTTTGAGAGTCTTTTTCACCATAAATAGTATAAGGTATGATATTTATATATTTATAATGATTCAAATCTGAATAATATTTCAAGAGTTGTTTAAATGCAGTCTTAGTTGCCGAATAAAGATAGGCATTGTTTATTTCCATCGGCCCATATCTGTACTCTGCAAAAGTTCCAAAATTCACAAATAACTTTAAACTCTTGCACCGTTTCAAGCTATCAAGCAACAAAGTACCAAACCGTATATTGGCATCTAGCAATCTTTCTAAAGTACCAAGATCATCCTTACTGGAAAGGTATGCAGCTAAATGGATAACACATTCCGGAGCGTATTTTTCTATTTCATCCAAATGCTCTATATGAACATAAGATATATCAACATCACCAAATAATTCTACAGCTTTCTTTTTATCTCGAACTATGCAAATCAATTTATTACCTCCCTGCTGCAATACTGGAACTAAATGACGGCCAACAAATCCTGTCGCACCTGATATTAAAATATTCATCACGCAACCTTTTTATAATTACGCATAGGTGCAAATGGAATATAGAGAGTATCATCTACCTCCCCCCCCCCGTTAATATTATTTAACAATACCAAAGCTTTCCAACCGGGCAAAATATTTCCCTGATAAGGACGCATAACTTCTCTTTTTCGATAAGCTCTCCCACCCCAATTTATATTCAACCTCACATCATATAAGTTTTCATAAATATCAGCTAATTCTCGCAATGATATTTGTTTACCAGAAGAAAGAACATATTCAGATAAAACAGAAACTGTCTCATCGTTCAGCATATTAGCCAACTGTTCAAATCCATTTACGACATCATCAATATGAAGCAAATCCAATTTCTGACCACCAGGAGACATAGCTAAAGTTTCACCGGTAAAAGCGATACGGTCAAATAAGGCTAAAACCTTTTTACGAGTATCTCCCGGACCATAAGTATCACACAATTTCAATGTACAGAAGCGGAGTTTACTCGTTTCTGTATAATACTTGGCCATTGTTATAAAAGCTTGTTTGCTTGCCGCATACAAGTCTACAGGATTATATTCATCCGATTTATCAGAAACATTATAATTTTGCCAAATTGTTCCTGTATTTAAAAACCACTTAGTCTCCGCTTTCTTACATGCTTCCAACAAAGCTGTTCCTAAATAGATATTGGAAAGAACTAAATCTTTAATCTGTTCACTCTTATGTTCGGCTATATAAAAAGAAGCTAGATGGATAATACCATCAATTTTTTCCTTACGCAAATAAGCAGCCAATTCATCAATATTTTCTGAAAACACAAAAACATTATTTACATTAAGAAATGTACAATTTGAACCTGAACGTACTAAAATGTACAAATTATGTCTTTTTGACAGATAGGAAATTAAATGTTTTCCAATAAATCCCGTTGCACCTGTTACCAATATATTCATAAAACTATTATAACATAAAACGACAATCTATTATCGGCTTTTCAGTACGTATCCGAATATCTCTAAATTCATCCCATGCAGTCGCTATTACAAATACATCCGAAGCGGTCACTATCTTTTCGTATTCTGAATAATAGATAATATCCAAATCATAATGAGAAGAAAATTCCTCATTAGCTACAGGATCATAAGCATATATATTATGATAGCCCTCTTTAAGCAACTGCGCTATAATCTTTGCACTCGGAGTGTCCCGAACATCATCAGATTCCGGTTTAAACGATAAACCTAAAATTGCAATTCTGATATTTTTTTTATCACCAATGACCTTCATTATCCGGTTTGTTATAAATTCCGGCATCCTGTCATTTGTAATAATCACGTTCTTCAATATTTTCGCGTCAAAGCCGGCAGTCTTAGCCACTGCATAAAGTGCATTTGTATCTTTAGGCAAACAATAACCACCATAACCACATCCAGGATAGGCATAGGAAGACATAGAGCATCCTCCCCAACGTTTGTCTAAATGAAGAATACGGAATGCCGTAGCAATATCAATATCACCAATCGCATCAGCTATAACAGACATTTCATTTGAATAACTAATCAATGTTGCCAGCAAGGTATTAGACAGATATTTGATGAATTCACCTGTATTCAATGATACACAATAAACAGGAACAGTTTGCCCATCATAGATATTACGAAGTATATTTTCCGATTTATCATCACTTACTCCCAATACAATACGGTCGGCATTCATAAAGTCAGTCCAACAATGACCTTCGCGCAAGAATTCCGGGTTATTAGCCACCCCGTAATTATCTCCAACTGTTATTCCTTTTTCTTCCAAAAAAGGAATAATCTTACCTATAGAAGTAGAAGGAGGTATAGTGGACTTAGTGACTAATACACGAAAACGGGTATCGTCAACAACATTTAATGTCTGGTCTATCGCTTCCAATAAATATGTCAAATCAGCCTGACCATCCTTCCCATAAGGAGTACCGACACAATAATAAACACAATCACTCTGCAGTATGGCTTCCTTTAATGAATCCGTAGAGACAGGATGGAAGTTATGATTTAAATGACGTTCCAAAGCGGTGTCTAATCCCGGTTCCAGGAAAGGAAGTTTGCCGGATTGAATAACAGATAATCTCCTCATATCAATCTCAACACCATAAACCGTATGTCCATACTCGGAAAAGCCCAATGCTGTAGTAAGCCCGACAAATCCTAATCCGAAAACTGTAATTACCATTTATATTCGCCCTCCTCACTTTCTTTTATAAATTTTAAAAACCTTTTCACGCCCTCTTCAACAGAAATAGACGGATTATAACCCAGAATTCTTTGAGCTTTCTCTATTTTCGGGCAACGCCTTTGAGGGTTGTTCGTTAAATACTCACTATCATCCGAAATGGCATAAACCACTTTACCTGTGTAACCAAAAATATCTTTACCGGCACTTACATAAATCTCTGCCAGCTGAGAAATACTAATTTCCGGTTTTTCAATGCCAATATTAAAATAGTCATATTTTCCATAAAGCAGTATTTTCAGGTAACCGTTTATAGAATCAGCAATATAGCAGAACGTACGTGTCGGAGACCCATTGGATAAAATCTCTATATTCCTATTTTCTTTGATTGCCAACGCAAAATCTGCAGGCACACGCTTATCATTGATGCGCATCCCGGGACCATAGTTATTGAAAGGTCTTGCCACCCCAATCGGCATATTATATTTCTGAGCAAACAGCATACACATCGTTTCACCAAAACGTTTGGATTCATCATAACATGCACGCGGTCCTGTGGCACATACATAACCATAATATTCTTCAGAAGTAGGTACATGTTCCGAATCCGGATTTCCATACAATTCACTCGAAGAATAAAACAAGAAACCTTTAATTGTTCTTTCTTTGTAGAAATCAAGGAGAGAACGAAGTCCCCAAATATTAGCATCTAATGTTTCTATCGGATACTGACGATAAAAGACAGGTGAAGCAATAGAAGCCATATGAATAATATAATCCGCCTCTGCAGCGCCGTTTACTTTTTCAATCTTATCTTTAATAATATCGAACTTTTGTATATCAAACAGAGAATCCTTTGAAAGTTCTTCTATCCATTGTGGATAGCCGAGCATAAAATTATCAAGCCCTATCACCTTTTTTAATTCCAAGTCGTCGGCCTTAGATTGAAAGAATCGCATAAAATAATATCCGAGAAAACCTCCACACCCTGTAACAAGAATAGTGGCACCTTTTAGTTTTCCCCTTTCTTCTATTGTTAGTCCGGCAAATGTATGTTCAAAGTCTTTTGCCAATGTATTTGTCACCATATCAGTTACCGATTACAAAATTCTTTTATTGTTGCAATCATATAGTCAAGCATACTATCTGTCATACCGGGAAATACACCGATCCACAAAGTATTGTTCATCACATAATCCGTAACAGGAAGCTCACCGACAATTCTGTACCCCTCCCCAGTTTCTCTCATTTCATCAAAAGCAGGATGCTTGATTATATTGCCGGCAAATAACGTACGAGTCTGTATTTTTTTGTTTTCCAGATATTGTGTTAATTCATTTCTAGTAAAACCTGCATCTTCACTGACTGTAAAAGGAAAACCGAACCAACTGGGATTAGAGTTTCTCTCTGCTTCAGGAAGAATAATACCCTTTGTTCCCAATAAACCGTCATACAACTTTTTAAAATTTTTTCGGCGAGACTCTACAAAACCATCAATCTTATCCAGTTGAGCACAGCCTATTGCCGCCTGCATATCAGTTACTTTTAGATTAAATCCCAGATGGCTATAAACATATTTATGATCATAGCCTAAAGGAAGCTCGCCATATTGTTTGGTAAAACGGTTATTACAGGTATTGTCAACACCACCTATACACCAACAATCACGTCCCCAATTTCGAAACGAACGAATTATCTTATTCAATAAAGGATTATCTGTATAAACGGCGCCTCCTTCACCCATTGTCATTTGATGAGCAGGAAAGAAAGAACTAGTTCCAATATCTCCCACTGTCCCGGACTTCCTGACAATGCCATCTATCTCAATCTCTGTACCCAACGCATCGCAGTTGTCCTCAATTAACCAAAGATTATATTTTTTACAAAATTCCGATACTACTTGCAAATTGAAAGGATTACCCAACGAATGGGCTACCATCACAGCCTTTGTCTTAGACGAAAGAGCCTGTTCCAACTGCGAACAATCTATATTATATTCAGGTATAGTAATATCTACAAATACAGGAATGGCACCATATTGCATAATCGGCGTGACAGTAGTAGGAAAAGCACACGCAACTGTAATGACTTCATCACCTCGTTTTATACGACGGTCACCTAACAAGGGAGATGTTAAAGCAAAGAATGCCAATAAATTGGCTGATGAACCAGAGTTTGTCAATGAACAATATTTTGAACCAATCCATTTAGCAAAACGATTTTCAAACTCTAGTGTCCAAGGTCCTGTAGTCAACCAAAAATCTAATGATGAATCTATCAAATTTTTCATTTCTTGTTCATCAAAAACACGTCCTCCATAATGAACGAAACTTTCACCGGGGACAAACTCTTTCTTTGCCGGATCATGCACTTCTGCATAATATTGTGCAGTTAACTCTAAAATCTGCTTCTTTAGTTCTTCTTGTTTAGACATAAAAATATTAATATTAAAAATTATTCTTTTTGTTCTTTGTTACCAAACTTTCCATGGAGCTTCTCCATTATTCCACATTTCATTTAATTCTACATTATCGCGTAGTGTATCCATAGGCTTCCAAAAACCAATATGGCGAAATGCATGCATTTTGCCTGCCTGTGCAATACTCTCTAAAGGAGAGCGTTCAAATATGACGGTATCATCATTGTCGGGAATATAATCGAATACCTCCGGTTCACAAATGAAATAACCGGCATTGATCCAGTTGCGATCACCATCAGGCTTCTCCTGAAAAGAAAGAACTTTATTCGTATCCAAATCGATCTGGAGAGCACCAAACTTACCACCTGGTTTATAAGCAGTCAGCGACAATATACAACCGGACTGACAATGCGAATCAATCGTATTGGTGATATTCAGATCAGCGACTCCATCACCATAAGTCAGCAGGAAACGTTCATTGCCTACATATTTCTGAATACGTTTGATACGCCCACCTGTTTGGGTATTCAGACCAGTATCCACCATCGTTACTTTCCAATTCTCCGAATGATTGTCAAGAATAGTAGTTGTATTATTCGATAAATCAACAGTCATATCACTGTTGTGTCGAAAATAATTAGCAAAGTATTCTTTAATCACATATTGTTTATATCCACAACATATTATAAACTCATTGATACCGTAATGACTATATGTTTTCATTATATGCCAAAGAATTGGCTTTCCTCCTATCTCAACCATAGGTTTAGGAATAAGATTGGTAGCTTCACTCAAACGAGTACCGAAACCACCTGCTAATATGACTGCCTTCATCCTTATACATTTTTTTATTTTTTATATCTAGATATTTAAAACACTCATTCAAAAAAACAGTAAACAGACTATATCTAACAATAAACGATGTACTCAATATGCATTTTTTTCTCCTACAAGTACATTAGCTATAGTCTTATAAATGATATATAAATCAAGTAATATTGTCCAATGCTCCATATACCATATGTCAGCCTTCACACGACCTTCCATTTGTGACAGTTCTTTAGTTTCACCACGGAATCCGTTCGTTTGTGCCCAACCCGTTATCCCGGGTTTAATAAAATGGCGTACCATATACTTATCAATCAATTGTGTGTAGACCTCTGTATGAGCCAACATGTGGGGACGAGGACCTACTAACGACATTTCACCTTTGAATACATTAATAAATTGTGGAAGCTCATCAATATTAGAACGGCGAAGAAAATCTCCAAATCGGGTCTTTCGAGGATCATCTGCTGTTGCCTGCTTGCAATCCGCCTCTTCATTCACCAGCATGGAACGAAATTTATAGCATTTGAATTCCCTGCCATTCAAACCGGTTCGCATTTGTGTAAAGAATATAGGACCGGGAGAAGTCAACTTTATGATAATTCCCACAATAAGATAAATAAACGGGAAAATAGTAACTAAAAAAAGCCCTGATAATACTATATCGAAAATCCGTTTTAATAAACGATTCTCCATTTTGCTAAGCGGTTCATACCGCAAATTCAAAATTGGCATATTACCCACTACGCTATGCCAAATACGTCTAGGAAACCCCTTACATATATTAGGAACGCCATGAAAATAAAGCAAATGGTTCTCACAATAATTCATTATAGAAAAATTATAGCGTCCCTCCTCCATTGACAAAGAACAAAAAACATGCTTGATTCCTGTGTGTCCGGACATAAATTCAGAGAAACCATCAGGACTACCACAATAAGAACATTGGGAGGAAAAAACATCATTAGGTTTAATATCAAAATAACCTACGACTTCATAAATAGATGCCAAAGAACTCTCCATTTCCTCATATAACATCTGCATATTATTACCTCCGCCTATAAAAACAGCATAGCGTTTGTGTTTACCCTTCGCACAATAACTAATCAGCAAATGACGAATTATGATACGATAGATGCTTAGAATAACAAAGAGTATGAAAAAATAAACAAAAAAAAAGAGTGGAGAGATTATGGATATTCCACTAAAAGCCATGATACAAACCCAAAAGACCGAAAAGGTTATGATATTCTTCAAAACACGTAACACAAGCTGGTCGGCACGAATTTCTCTGCTATTCCAGGCTCTTCCACGAGATGCCGAACAGGCTATGTAACAGAGACTAAGCGAAGTCATCATCAAAGAAGCAGTACAGGAAAAAGGCAAATACATAAACGCACTTTTCCAGAAGAGAAGGAGGCCAAACAGGCACAAGTTCAAAATGATCAGATCTCCCAATACTGCAATAAACTCCACAACTTTATTTATCTGGTTAGCTGACGCCATAACACTTCACTAATTGTATATATTAAGCACGGATTTCTTTAAACTTATTCAGGAAATCTTTTCCGAATAAGTTCCAGAATATAACAATACAAACAGACAAGAAGACAAATGCCAGAACATATATTTTTCTACTGGTCCCCGAAGGTTCCAATGGTACCACAGCTGGTTCCACCACTGCAAATACAGGTTTTTCTTCCTGAACTTTGGCTCTGGCAACCTGAAGCTGACTCGCCACTTGGCTGTATACCTGATAAGCAAGATTCATATCATTCTGCAAACGTTCCTGTTCGGCACGGACACTCTGCAAAATTATATTATCATGAGAATCCAGATAATCGGCATATTTCTTCTGAGCGGCATAATATTCCTGCCGGCGTTCCTTGAAAAGCTTCTCCAAATAAAGGCAATCCTCTTTTGCCTTGAAAGTACGATAGTCTATAATATATTCCTGTAATTTCTTCACTACAGAATCGGCTATGATTGCAGCTACCTTAGGATTTTGAAAAGTTGCAGTAACGGAAGTCATCGAGGTTTTCTTATCCACAGTAGCAGTTATCATTTTCTTCAAAGTTTCTATTTTCTTCGATTCCTTCTTTGAAAGTTCAATTGCGCCCTGATTTGTTTTACCAGAAGATATGGACTCATCCTTTTCGGCAAACAAAAGCTTTACCTCACCAATTACCATACCCGGAAATCCTATTACATAACTCCAACAGGGAGAAGACTCTTCATCTAAATAAGTATTCAATGTCATAACTTCATTTTTTGCTACCGATATTTCCATGGTAGAAAGTTCCAATAAGAAAGGAGTAGAAGATACAATGTCAGCAGATAAAGAAGCATTCAAGGCATCAGTGCCATCACCCACAGTCATCCCGCTTCCCAAAAAAGAAGCAGCCAAACCAGATAAGCCACCACCTTTATTATTACCCATTTCCGGAGAAAGAGTTACTTCAACCGTATACTGTTTGGGAATGCTGATTGTAACGATAATACCAATTAGCAGACCAATGCCGGCAGCTTTATAGATTTTCTTACGGATAGCTATAATCTTACGAAGAAAGTCCATCAAGTCGATTTCAATCTCTTCATTGTCAGGAGTCGCTTGCTTCCGTTTTGTTTCCTTTTCAGATTCTTGTTCTATCAGAGTAGCCATAAGAGGTATTCGTTATTTCTTTATTAAGTTAGCAATAGAAGCAACCATCATTCCCAAAGTACTGAAGGTAGTAGCATAACCTAGAATATTACCCATATTAGTTTTCTTCTTAGCTTTACTAGGCACAATTATCTCACACCCAGGCTCAATCTGTTTCTTGCCACTACCTTTCACTTTAGTTACCTGGCCGTTCATATAAACTATAAATTTCTTACTCTTCTTTGCATTTTCAGAATAACCACCGGCTTGATTCAGATAATAATCTATATTCTCACCCTCTATATATGAAACTGTATTCGGAACCATTACGGCACCATTAATTGTAACCGTATTATTGTTTTTCGGAATAGAAATCACATCACCTTCACGCAAGACAATATCTGCTGTACTTCCAGGATTAGCCAATGCCTTTTCCAAGTCAATACCAACACTAAAGGTATCTTCCACACGAACACCTAAAGAGTCCATCATAGCCTCACCCAACTGTCTGCTCATCAAACGGATCACATCACTCATGCGTTTCTTTTCACTTGCATTGGCCACACGAGTCAATTTGGCACCACGTAAGTAGGCATAATTCGTTGCACCTCCAGCTTTATTGATCAAGTCCGAAAGACGTTCTTCACGACTGGTCATTGCATAAGAGCCTCCGAACAGTATTTCACCTTCAACAACCACATTCTGTTGAGCCTGATAACCCGGACTACGACGTACATAAACTTCATCATAAGGTTGAAGGACAAAGCCGGGAGTTCCATCTACAATAAAACCTTCTTTTAGGGAGAATGTATATATCTGGCCGATAGTATCGTTATCTACTGTACTACGAGGATTCTTAATTCTACGGGATACATCTACACGGACTACAGAAGCGGCTTCACGCAAGCCACCCGCCTGAATAATCAAGTCTTCAAGGGTCATGTTATCCGCATAAGGATAAGAATCAGGTTTGGCTACTTCACCGTGGATTACGACGTTGCCCCTGTCTTCCAGGTCATGAATACTAGGAATATAAAGGATATCGTTTTTCATCAGGATGATGTTTTGGGAAGTACCGTCCATGATAGCTTTAATGTCTACTGGAACAACTTCGGTAGTCAAGTCCTCACGCTGGCGGTAGAGAACGGCACGGTTCAAGAAAGCATCACCGGTCAGGCCTTGGGCTTCGTTTACCAGTTCACGGACAGTATTCAGTTTTCCATTCAACTGGTAGATGCCGGGACGATAAACGGCTCCACGGATTTCAAGTTTGTTGATGAAGCGGTTAAGGATGGCTTCGGCGGTCACAACATCACCGTTTCGCATTTTATAGACACTATAGTCAAGGTCTTTGACTGTGTTTACTTCATATTCCTGTCCATTCTGGCGTACGACACGCAAGGAACGAGTGTAGGCGTCGGCTTCAAAGCCACCGGCATAGCTGATAAGAGTGGATAGACTCTCATTCTTTTTCATTTCGAAACGCATGGGGCGTTTCACTTTTCCGTCGATCTTAACCAATACATCATAGGCGGGGACTATTACTACATCCCCTTCCTGAAGACGAATGTCATCCTGAATGTTTCCTTTCATGATAAATTGGTAGACATCGATTGTGGCGATATTTTTGCCGTTACGTACCAACTGTACATTGCGAAGGCTTCCTATGTCACTGACTCCACCCGCACGGTAAAGTGCATGAAAGACTGTGGCAAAAGAAGAGAGGGAGTAAGTGCCCGGTTGGACAACCTCACCCATTACATTGATCTGGATAGTACGTATGCTGCCCAAAGTCAGACGGATGTCAGAGGTGGGATCATTCGCATTATTAAGACCATTATATATCTTGTTTAATGTCTTTTTGAGATAATCATTGGCTTCAGCAATAGTTAGTCCGTTCAGGTTGACAGGACCTATTTTCTGAATATTGATCGTGCCGTCAGGAGAAATCTGTTGGCGGATAGTGTTCTGGCTGGCTCCCCAGATATCGATAATCACTTCATCACCGGGACCCAGACGATAGTTCAAGGGAGTGGCGATGTTGACGCTGGGTTCAAAAGTCAGGTTACGGGTGTTGAAGATATTTCGTCCGAAAACCTGATTGCCACGTGCGAGGTCTTGAGTGCTCGGGTGGTCTTCCAGCATATCGGAAGTGTTTTCTTTCATTTCCTCACGAAGACGTGATTCATTGACATCGGTACCCGTTGCATTGGAAGCATTAACATTGTTTTGTTGTTCATATAGTTGCTTCACACGAGTTGCCTGTTCTTTGGTCACACCTCTACGTGCCAGTTCAGAGGCTAGTTGTTTCTGTTCTTTACCTTGACGGATGCCGTCCTTTACATATTCAAGAACTTGAGAGTCGCTCATATTTTGAGCCATTAAGGGAGAAAAAACTCCCAGTATCAAAAATAGAAGAAGAGTCCGAAAAAGCGTTTGTATTTTCATCGATCAATTCAAATTAGAAAAATTAGCCCACATGAATGTCTGCAGATTCAACATAACCAATAGGCATATCTACACAGGCACAGCCAAGCATATTTAACCGAACTGCTATTTTACTTTTACCATCAACACTGACCAATTCACCAACCAGTCCAGTCAAAGGTCCTTTCACGACACGAACTTTTTCACCACGTGCCAATGGAGAACTATTCATACAAATAGCTTCTTCTGAATAATCAAGCATAAAACGGAAACGAGCCATCTGTTCATCAGGAATCACTGCTGGAGTACTTTCTCCACGCATCACCATATAACGGCTCACTGTAGAAAAGCTTAGAACTTCTTTACGTTCAGATGGATCAGCATGAACAAATACCATCATTGGAAGAAGAACAGATTCAACCATCTTACGACGGTCACTCCATTGATGAATTTCCTGCTGAACAGGAACAAAAGAATCAATTCCCATCTTAGATAAACGCTCGGCAACTTTCTTCTCGTGATGCATTCGAACGAGTGCTACATACCAGCGTTTTGAGTGTGCTACGCCTTCCCCTGTCCCACTACTAGGCCCGGCATTTACTGATTTCGGTTTCGTTAAAATCATATTTTTTTACCCCATGTTCATCCGTTACTTCTTAGGTAACAGACAATACATACACGAAACGCATACTACAGTGAAAATAGAAATCACATACATGACAAAGGCGTAGAAAATGGAAAAGCCTAATATTCAATAAGAAAACTATTGAATTAGGCAATGAAAAAGTATAGAGCATGGAAATAAGATTATTTCATGTTCAGATAGTTTTTTGCTCTATGTTTCAGATAAAACGAAAAAAAGTGGAAGAATATTTGCTTACTATTCGTGTTTTTGTCTATCTTTGCGTCAAATTTAAGTTCTGTTACCTAAGAAGTAACACACATATTTTACTTCTGATTATCAATATTTTATATATCTACCATCTGTCTACACAACAGTTTCTCACGTAAGATAAATTCCCTTTATTTACCTCCGTACGTTCTTTAAGTCCGAAGCCTTTCAAATAGATTTGTGTGGTTTTTATAGATTTGTGTCCCAATGATTCACTAATCATTTCAATCGATACTCCCCGATACTTCGCTGTCGTTGCCCAAGAATGGCGAAGTGTGTAAGAAGTAACAGGAGACTTCAAACGTAAAGCTCTCGCTAAGTCCTTTAAACGGTTGTTGAATCGACGGAGGGCAGACTGGTATTCCCGATAAGCCCTTTCATCCGTCCGTTTCTTATCACTGCTAAGAATATCAAACAGATAATCTGGAGAATCCGGATGAGAATCCTGGTTACTACGAAGCCGGTTGATCATTTCCTTTGCAGTATCAAGTATTTCCACACTCATCGGAGTTTTAGTCTTGATACGGTTATACCGTAACACATTCTGATCTAAAGCTGATTTCTCCAGATGAGCTAAATCCGCGAATGACATTCCACAGAATTGAAACATCAGGGCAGCAATAGCCTGTGTTCGACGCAAACGCTCCGATTTGGGATCCTCATACAGAAGTCTACGTAATTCACCGATAGGCAAAGCTTTCTTTTGGCGAACATCCACTCCCGTATAAACATCATGAAACAATCGGGGTACGTAAGGTGCACTACCTGCTTCCACTCCTCGATTATAAATACAACGAAGCATACGCATATACGTAGAAATCGTATTAGGCTTCAAGCCACACTCATAAAGATACTGCCCGTAACGTCGTAAACGCTCGCGGGTGACCTGTCTGAACGACACATTGGACGTGCCACAAAATTTGCTAAAAGAGAAGATAGCATTCTTATAGACATGCGCTGTAGAATGCCTTCCTTCCTTTCGCAAACGACCGATGTAGAACTCTGCACATCGGCTAAACCCATTTTTGTTCATCATTTGCATCACTAGTTATTTTATATATGCCATTTGGCAAGCGGCAAAAAAACAAATCTTTTTGCATACCTGACACGTACTTACTAGATGCAGTCCTATTTTTTATCATTTTTAACTTTATTACAATCAGCAAATTATGACAGTAAAAATGGTATCACTATCATTGCTGCGCTGACAAATAAACGGTAAAAGAACTAAAAAAATATCCGGATGCTCACAAAAAGAACATCCGGATATCACTCTCTTTTTACCTTCTGACTAATTACCTTTCTGAATAGTTTGCCAAATTGTAACATACCGGCTTAGTGCTATTACCTACACGGTAAATACCGAACTTGAAGTAATAACCATCATCGTCGTTACGTCCAATCATGATTTTTTCATTGTCTACAATGTGTTTACTAACCTTTTTCCCCTTTTCCTGATAGTCCATCTGCACATCGAGCATACCCGGTTTTACAATCGTTTCCGCCTCTTTGCCATAGACTGTCCAGTCAATATGAATGCGGAATGTAATCCAGCAGTCTTTCGGAAAATCGGCATAAGGCATTTTGTAAGCAATGGTCGATGCTTTATAGTCTGATGTTACAGGTTTCATGATCGGTGTTTTTTCGGGATTTGCGTTGCAACGGTCGTCTTTATCCGTCAGCCACTTACGGTCGGAATTTGCTTTGATATAGAACCATCCGCCGGAGAACCCGAACGCCAATGGAGGATAGCCTCCTTGTTCCACGAGCCATCCGTTGGCCTTTCCGGCCTGATATACAGGATTTCCTTGTTTGTCTTTCACCGGATTACCTTGTTTATCCAGCTTGGCTACTTTCTCGTGCCCTTCATTCTTTTTAAAGATTGTAGTCTTTTCCAGTTCAACGAACTCGTCAATCGTAAGTTTCTTCACTTCTCCCTGTGGAGTTTGTACCAATGTACGATCCGGCATCCCATGCCATTGGGCAAAAATTGTCGAGACATCGCTACCCAATGAAGAAGGAATATATACGGCAAACTCATAGTCGCGGGAAGCTCCTTGCGGACAAATACCTTTCCCATGATGATATACAGTTTTGGTAATCTGTGCTTTCTGATAAACATCGGCAGGCAGGCCTTTGAAATCATCGGAAGTTGCATAACAATAAGAAAATTCCGCACGCCCTTTTGTTTCCCCTTTGGCATATCCTGACAGGGTGTTATCATCTTCCTTCAATTCAAAACGATAGGAAGGCTTACCGTTGAACATACGTGTGAAGTCGCGTTGAATTGCATGAGGCTTTTTAGTCCCTACTGCTACCCAGCAATCGTCTATAATTTGATTGACGCGTGCCGAATCCGCCTGCACGTTTACCCGTTCCGTAAGCGGAACCAACGTTTGTGTATCTTGGGTTTGAGCGGTCAGTGCCGTACATCCTACTGCTACCACACAGATAGCAAAAATGTTTTTCTTCATTCTATTTGGTATTAAGTTCGTTGACGGTGCAAAAATACGAAAGGCAACCTCATCGGCTGCCTTTCTTTTGTCTCAAATGTTTTCACATTTGTGTAATTTTACTGTCAACACCCGCCTACAAGCTTAATTAGGTGCTTCATCGTCATAATCTTCTTCAAGCATATCCACTTTCTGTATACTCATTTTTCCATCAGCGGTAATCGTTATGGAAAGCGGCATATACAAATCTGTCTGCGGATAACAAACACTCGCTGCATACACAATTCCCTGCGGAGTAGTCTTGTCATATACAATACCTTCCAATATAGACTTAGATAGGAAGTTCGCATCGACTACCGATGAAAAATCATTCTTGGTAAAGGTCTTGTTCAACACGGTTTCATTACCACGAGTCAGGTGCAACACTATTTTATTGTCGACATAGGTATCTCCCAGCTCGTTTGTCACATGGGGCAGATTTTCATCCGGAGTACGCGAAACGAGGGAATGATAATCTTTCCCCTTAAATTTAAAGTCGGTTTCGCTCTTAGACGTCTGCATACGCTGCAATCCGTGAGCATCCACACTGTCTATCATCGCCAATGTCGACGTATTATCTGAAGATCCTTTTTTACCGCCACATGCACTCACAGCCACTGCCAACGGCAATAAAAGCCAATAAATTAGTTTTCTCATACGTAAGTTTTCTGTTTATAAATAGATAGCAAAGGAACAAAAAGAGCGGGATATTTACAAGTGTAACCGACATTTTTCCTACATTTGCAGGAAAGAAGGAATACTTTTACAACAATTACAGATTTAAAAACCTGCAAACCTAACACCATGCGCGAACGAATTACAACAATTCTTTTTCTCATCCTTGCCTACTGTAGCAGTGGCAATGTGTATGGGCAAAAAGTAAATTATCAGCAATTCGACAACATCTATCTCGGGGCCGAAGCTTCGGTGATTAGTTGCTTCCTGCAAGATAGCGAGGGACTGATATGGGTGGGTTCCAACAAGGGGTTATTCAGTTATGACGGTTATTCCACACAACAGCATTTCACGTATGGAGAACGTACTAACACACGTATCTACTGCGGTATTATAGCAGATAACACTTATTTATATCTGGGAACAGATAACGGGATTCTTGTTTATAACTATCGAACAGACAAATATGAGCAACCGGATACTGATTTTCCAACGGATGTCCGTACCATGGTACTCCAGGGAGATACATTGTGGATAGGTTCGTTGAACGGATTATATACTTATCAGTTAAAAAGCCGTCAACTGAATCATTTCGACAGCAAACAGACCGGATTGCCTCATAACACCATCTATTCCATCATTCATACAAAAGATAATCAAATTTATATAGGTACTTACAACGGATTATGCCGCTATGTGCAGGCAAGTGGAAAATTTGAAAACATCCTTTTGCCCGTTAACCGGGGAGGCAGCAATTTGTTTGTCAATTCTCTGTTGGAAGACACCACCCGACAATGTATCTGGATCGGGATGGAAGGTTATCTCTTCCAATACAATCCCACTATAGGAGAGATGAAGGCGATAGAGGTATTTCATAACAACTCCATCAAATCACTGGCACTGGACGGAGATGAAAATTTGCTGGCAGGTACAGACAACGGGCTTTATGTGTACCAGAATGACAAAGAACCTTTGCAGCATATCATTCACGATTCACGCAATATCCAGTCACTAACCAACAATATTATCTGGAACATATTCTCGGATCAGGAACATAATATCTGGCTGGGAACAGATTATGGCATTTCCCTATCACGCTATAACAGTGCGCTGCAATTTGTACCGATTTCTCAAATCACAGGCACAGGAGACGGAAATCAGTTCTATTCCCTGTTCCGGGATTCCAAAGGATTCTATTGGTTCGGAGGTACAAACGGAGTGATCCGGTTCACCCATCCTGCAGGCAATAAACACGATGCTATCTGGTATAGAATGGGGGATAAAAACCATCCGTTATCCCACAACCGGATACGACACATCTACGAGGATAGAGAACAGCAGTTATGGATAGCCACAGACGGAAGTATCAACCGCTATGACTATAATACCCATCAATTTGTACACTACAACATCGTAGACAGTACAGGAACTTATAATACCAACTGGGCTTATTACCTGTTTGAAGATACTGACGGGAAGCTTTGGATCGCCACCTGTCTCGGAGGTATCTTTGTTGTGGACAAACATAAACTGATACAATCTGCCGGAAAATCGTATGTGGCCGATCAAAATTATTCCATTCATAATGGGCTGTCGGGGATGTTCATTAATCAGATTGTCCCTGATGCGGAAGGTAATGTATGGGTATTGTTATACAACAGCAAAGGAATAGACAAAATCAATGCCCGTACGCGACAAGTGACAAAGCTGTTTGCCGATGAATTAAGTGGCGAGAAGAGCCCGAACTACCTTTTACGGGATGAAGACGGCATGCTTTGGGTAGGATTTCACGGAGGGGTGATGCGTATCAATCCCAAAGACTCGAGTCAGCAAAGTATCTCTTTCGGCAATTTCAGCAATAACGAGATTCTGTCTATGACCTCTGTAAAAGAACATATCTGGGTTTCCACCACTAACGGACTTTGGATCATCGACCGGAGAACAATGGATGCCCGCCAGCAAAGCCTGACGGATAAACGTTTCACCAGTCTAATGTTTGATCCGGAAGATGGAAATATCTATCTGGGAGGTGCAGACGGGTTCGGCATATCCCGTCCCGAAATACAAGCCATGAGTCAGCCGGAACACTCCATTTTACTGACTGCCTTATATATCAACAATCAACTGATGTCTCCGCATACTGGAGAGAATATTCCCAACATCCGTTATACCGATGCTATCGAACTAAAATACGACCAGAACAACCTGGCTTTCGAACTTTCAGACCTCCCCTACTCGCTGGAAGAAAAACATGAATTCGTCTACCGGCTGGAAGGTATGGACAAAGAATGGAATTTCCTGCAATCCAACACGAATCGCATTACGTACAGTAATCTGGGTTATGGGGATTATCTGCTGGTAATCAGCAAAGTAGAAAAGAGCGGTTCTCCTTCCGAGCATCCATATATCCTGAATATTAAAATTCTCCCTCCATGGTATTACACACTTTGGGCAAAGATAATCTACATTCTTTTATTCTTGAGCCTCATTGCCTGGGTTATCAACTTTTTCCGTGTCAAGAACCGTCTAAAAATGGAACGGATGGAAAAAGAGAAGATTCTGGAACAATCACGCCAGAAAATGGCTTTCTTTACCAATTTGTCTAATGAATTAAAGACACCGCTTAGCCGGATTATCGCTCCTGTCAGTCAATTGCTCCCCGTTGCAGAAGAAGTGCATGAGAAACAGACACTGGAGGAGGTACAGCGTAATGCAATGAAAATAAACTCATTGATTCATCAGGTATTAAACTTCAACCGGATAGAGGATAATAAAGATTCGCTGCTGATTTTGTCGCGCATCGAACTTGTGTCATTCAGCCGTAGCCTGTTTTCTGTCTATGAGGAAAACAAACAGATCACATTCCATTTCGAGACGAATAAAGCCAAGATTTATGCTGATATGGATGCCATCAAACTTGGAGTGATT
This sequence comes from Bacteroides sp. MSSM.1001136sp1_RTP21357st2_D2_RTP21359_211015, assembly GCF_040913205.1. Taxonomy (NCBI): domain Bacteria; kingdom Pseudomonadati; phylum Bacteroidota; class Bacteroidia; order Bacteroidales; family Bacteroidaceae; genus Bacteroides; species Bacteroides sp. MSSM.1001136sp1_RTP21357st2_D2_RTP21359_211015. The sequence goes on from NZ_JBDFVF010000013.1 coordinate 58,091, forward strand.
TTAGATAATCTGCTTTCAAATGCCGTCAAATTCACCCCGGATGGCGGAAGCGTCCGTCTGTCTCTTTTCTATCGTGAAGAAACGGGATTGTTGGATATCTGTGTTTCAGATACAGGAAGCGGAATCCCGCAACAAGATATTCCATATATCTTCCAGCGCTTTTTCCAGTCTCCACATTCCGGCAATAAGGAAGGTACAGGTATCGGACTTTATCTGGTCAAGACTTATACGGAACTTCATGGCGGTCACATCAACGGAGTCACCTCGAACGAAGGAAAAGGAACTTCCATTGGCCTGAATATCCCTGTCATCGCCGTAGAGAAAGAAGAGATTCCGGCGACACAGGTGAAAAAGCAGTTGGAATCGTTGCCTGTTCTTAAACCAATCGAAGCAGAATCTCAAGATGAGAAATTTCTGTCGAACATTATCCGCCTGATTGAGGACCATCTTTCTGAATCGGAATTGAATGTAAATGCACTTTGTGAATTATCCGGTATCAGCAATAAGCAGATTTACCGGAAAATCAAACAGCTGACCGGAATGTCTCCAGTGGAATACATCAAATCGATCCGGATGAAAAAGGCGGCCATGTTGTTGCAACAAAAGAAATTTACCATTGCCGAAGTGATGTACATGGTAGGCTTTTCCAATCACTCTTACTTCTCCAAATGTTTTCAGGCAGAATTCGGAAAAACGCCACGCCAGTACCTTAATGAAGACCTGTAGAGGCATTTTGGGGCATTTCGTCCTATTTTTATCCTTATATGTCCAATCTGTGCTTTTATTGAAATGACCAATAAATTACTTTTGTTGCTGTCAATAAACCGATAAATTTGATAGCATGAAAAGACTGTTGATCCTTACCTTTATTTGTTTGATATCTGCCTTTGTCAAAGTGCAAGGCAAATCATCCTCTACACCTATTATATATATAGATGGAAATGGGGTGATGCGTTGGAGTGACACCCGCCGGGAGGCTTCCTTTTTCGGTGTTAATTATACGCTGCCTTTCGCCCATGCTTACCGTGCCATTGGATATTTGGAACTGGACCGCAAAGCTGCTATAGACAAAGATGTATATCATATCTCCCGTCTGGGACTGAATGCTTACCGTATTCATTTATGGGATGTGGAACTGACAGACGGACAGGGAAATCTCCTCGAAAACGAGCATCTCGACTTGATGGACTACCTGATTGCCAAACTCAAAGAACGCAATATTCATATTGTGATTACCGCGCAGACCAACTTCGGGAACGGATATCCCGAACGAAACATACAGACGGGCGGCTTCTCCTATAAATATGATAAATGCGATATGCACTCCCACCCGGAAGCTATCGCTGCACAAGAAACCTATCTTCATGGTTTGGTGAAGCACGTCAATCCATATACGGGGTTAGCTTATAAAGACGATCCCTCCATTGTTGGGTTCGAAATCAATAATGAACCTTGTCATTCCGGTACGAAGAAAGAGGTAAAAGCCTATATCAACCGGATGCTGAAAGCGATCAATAAAACAGGAAACCGCAAACCTGTATTCTATAATGTAAGCCACAACGGATATGTAGTAGAGGCTTATTACGAAACTGCCATTCAGGGAACTACTTATCAATGGTATCCCATCGGACTGGTATCTGGACAGACACAGCAGGGAAATTTCCTTCCCTATATAGACCGCTATGATATTCCCTTTTCCGATAAAGTGAAAGGATTCGATAAGAAAACACGGATGGTATATGAGTTCGATCCGGCAGATATCATGTATTCTTATATGTATCCGGCCATGGTACGCACTTTCCGTACAGCAGGTTTTCAATGGATTACCCAGTTTGCGTATGATCCGATGGATATCGCTTATGCCAATACGGAATATCAGACTCATTTCTTGAATCTTGCCTATACGCCTCATAAAGCCATCAGTATGAAGATAGCCGCCGAAGCTGCACGCAGTCTGAAAAGAGGTGAATCATACGGCAGTTATCCACAGGACACTTTATTTGGTGACGGTTTTCGTGTCAGTTATACAGAGGACTTGAGCGAATTAAATAATGGAAAGAAATTCTATTATTCCAATTATACCAACACCCAGCCCAAAGATGCGTCACAACTTGTTTCCATTGCCGGTTGTGGCAGTTCTCCGATTATTCGTTATGAGGGAACAGGTACTTATTTCATGGATTGCCTCGAACCGGGAGTCTGGAGACTGGAAGTGATGCCGGACGCGGTAGTGGTGAACGATCCGTTTGCCAAACCGTCACTCGATAAAGAAGTGGTTACCATTGCTTATGGTGCTTGGGACATGGCTCTTCAAATACCTGATTTAGGGATGGAATTTACCTTTACGGCCCTCAATCAAGGAAATCAGCAGAAAGGAGATGTGACAGACGGGATTATCCGCGGACTTTGTCCGGGTACCTATCTGCTGAAACGTAAAAACTGTACGCCCAAACAGAACTGGCAGGCAGACTCTCAATGGAATTCCATCCGCATCGGAGAATATGTGGCTCCTGCTCCACGTGTGACGGATTATAAAGTCGTTCATACTCCATCGGCAACCACTGAAGCAAATAAAGATTTGACGATTAGTGCACAGGTGGTAGGAACCGAATTCCCGGATTCTGTGATTATCTACACCGATAAGATATCTTTTTGGAATGAGCACAATCCATATATCAAGATGAAACATACAGGCGGATATACCTATCAGGCAACGATACCCGCTACAGAAATAAAGGATGATTGTTTCAGGTATAACATCATCGTATGCCGGGGCAACAGCACTCGCACTTATCCCACAGGAAATTCCGGTTACAGGAATTCATCATCGGGAATAAAGGAAAATCCACTGGACTGGAATTATACTTCCGGAGCCTATTGGACTACTCGTGTTGTTGCCCCAGATAGTGCGATACCACTATTGACTATTACGGACGCAGATAGCCGGATAGAAGCATACACGCTTCCCGAATGGAATGATCTCCAACGTACTTTGGTTGATTCTTCTCCGGTGGAAAAACCTTTGCTCCGGTTCCGGTTTACTCCTAAAGGAGAAAATCCGCACTATTTCCTCCGCACGTTCGTAAAGAACCTGATTGAAGAAAGAAAAGAAAGAGTAAAGGATTGTAGCGTTCTCTGTATCCGGGTAAATCGCACGAAAGCACTTCCGGAAGGACTCAGTGCCGGTTTCGTAACGTCAGACGGATATACTTATAAAAGCCCTTGTCCTGCTCCATCATCGGAGGGAATCATACGGATACCGTTGAAAGATTTACGCCAGACAGACACGGTACTGCTGCCGATAGCTTATCCGACATTCTTGAAACAGTATTTCCATCCGGAAACGGAAATCGCTTTTCTACCGGAAAAGATTGAGAAGCTGGAGCTGTCAATGTCAGGAAACAAGAAAGAGTTAGTTGAAATTGAACTAGGAAATATCTGGCTGGAATAATCGTTCTTAAAGTTCCCCGTTGTCGAAGCCTTTGTTCCTCGGTGAGGAAAGGGTCGTTCATCGGTGAGGAACAAGGTCTTCCTCGGTGAGGAACAAATCTTTCGTCTGAACCACGTCTGAAGCCTTCTGAAAGGGGGTAGCAAACGGAAGGGACAGAAAGAGAAAAGCCGCTGATTTTTAAATAAAAAGTAAAAATAAATCTATTATCAATAACACAGTAATTATGAACAGGAATATCTTAAATCTACGCCATCTGACTGTACTACTTATGTTGTGTACAGCCTTTTTAGGAGGCATCATTCCTGCCTTCGCCCAACAAGGAGGCAAGAAAATCATCGGACAAGTGATTGACGAGAACAAGGAACCGATGATCGGAGTAAGTATCCTCATTGTCGGTACTTCTACCGGAACAGTGACCGATTTCGACGGTAATTATACACTCAATGTGCCACAGGGCAGCAAAGAGTTGCAATTCTCTTATGTAGGATATGAAACAAAGGTAGTACCTGTTCCTGCCAACAGTACTACTTTGAATGTTCAGTTGAAAAGTGATTCACAGGTATTGAGCGACGTTGTAGTAATCGGCTATGGTACGCAGCGTAAAAGTGACCTGACAGGTTCGGTAACTAACGTCAGCAGCAAGGACTTCAACATGGGATTGGTCAGCTCTCCCGAGCAACTGATTAATGGTAAGATTTCCGGTGTGCAAATCATGTCCAACAGTGGTTCTCCCACTGCGGGAAGCACGATCCGTGTGCGTGGTGGTGCTTCACTGAACGCTAGTAATGACCCTTTGATCGTACTGGACGGTGTTCCTTTGGAACAGGGAGGCATCAGTGGTAATGACGGAAACTTCCTTAGCCTCATCAACCCGAACGATATTGAAAGTATGACCATTCTGAAAGATGCTTCTTCGACTGCCATTTACGGTTCGCGTGCATCCAACGGGGTTATTCTGATTACTACCAAGAAAGGAAGTTCGGATAAACTGAAATTTACTTTCAGTACGACCAACTCTGTACAAACCCGCACCAAATTGGCAGATATGTTGAACTACGATGAATTTGTCAATACCATCCAAAGCAAAGGAACCGATGCGCAACGGGCGTTACTCGGCACGGCACACACGGATTGGAACGATGAAATCTATCAGAATGCATTCGGTACGGACAATAATCTAAGTGTTGCTGGAAAGATTACCAAAAACTTACCTTTCCGTGCATCTATCGGTTACTACAACCAGAGTGGTTTATTACGTACTGACAACGCGGAGCGTTACACCGGAAGCATCACACTGAATCTGTCTTTCTTTAAAGACCACTTAAAACTGAATATCAATGCTAAAGGTTCTATCAATAAGAACACATTTGCCAATACAAGTGCCATTTGGGCTGCTTCGACCATGAATCCTACCATTCCAGTATATTCGGGTCTAGACACATTCGGCGGATATACGGAAGCGATTGACAACACCGGTGCTCCCGTGAACGGAGCAGTCATGAATCCGGTGGGACTTCTCAATATGAATGACTCACAAAGTACAGTAAAACGTTTTATCGGAAACATTGATGCAGACTATCGTCTTCACTTTTTCCCCGATTTGAAATTGCATGCTACGTTAGGTTATGACTATGCACAAGGTAAAGGAAGTGTATATGTTCCGGCAGAAGCTGCACAGAATTACACCACTTCCGGTTTGGATTACAGCTATGGCCCACAGAAAAAAGAAAACCGTTTGTTGACTCTGTATGCCAACTACAACAAATTGGTGGAATCCATTAAAAGTAGTTTTGATGTTACAGCCGGTTACGATTATCAGTACTGGAAATCCACGACTCCGCTTTACAGCGAAATGAACACGTTGGGAGAAATACAGAAAACATCGAAAGCCTCTGACGAACGCCATGTATTACTCTCTTATTATGGCCGTTTGAACTACTCGTTCAACTCCCGCTATATGCTGACTACTACTGTACGTCGCGATGCCACTTCGCGCTTCGCTAAAAATGTACGTTGGGGTACGTTCCCGTCAGTAGCATTAGGATGGAGAGTAACAGAAGAATCATTCCTGAAAGACAATAAAGTCATCAGTACGCTGAAAGTGCGTGCCAGTTATGGTGTCACCGGGCAGCAAGACGGTATAGGTAACTACAACTACCTCCCTATCTATACGATCAGTCAAAGTGGTGCAGGCTCTCTTATCGGTGGTACTCCGACTCCTACTTACCGCCCCAAAGCGTATGTACCCAACCTGAAATGGGAAACAACCACTTCATGGAATGTGGGTTTTGACTTCGGTTTTCTCAAAGACCGCATCACCGGTAGTTTCGACTACTACACCCGTCAGACCAAAGACCTGATTGCCACCGTACCTGCTGCTGCCGGTACTACATTCGATCGTAACATCACGACCAATGTCGGAAATGTAGACAGTCAGGGTGTGGAATTCAGTCTGAACGCAACGCCCATACAGACCAAGGACTGGAACTGGGATTTGAGTTTCAACATGACATGGCAGAAGATGAAAGTGAAAAACTTATCACTGACAGCCGGTACGCCTGCCACCAATACTTCCGTAGGTCCATATATCGACAGTTATCAGGTACAGACATTGAGCGAGGGATATGCTCCTTATATGTTCTACGTTTACCACCAACTGTATGATGAAAAAACCGGCAAACCGGTAGAGGGAGCTTACGTAGACCTCGACGGGGACGGACAAATCAACTCGAACGACTTGTACCGCTACCACTCTCCAGCTCCCGACTATATCCTCGGTTTCAGTACCTCATTGCGTTACAAGAAGTGGACATTGAGCACCAGCCTGCGTGCCAATATCGGAAACTATGTCTATAACGCGATGGCTATGAACAGCGGTGCCTGGGAAACTGTCAGCTACAACTCTTACCAGCTGAACAACCTGTCATCAACCTACCTGAAAACAGGATTCCAGACACGTCAATACCTCTCTGACTACTATGTAGAGAATGCTTCTTTCCTGAAAATGGATAATCTCTCATTGGGTTACAACTTCGGCACTATTTATAAAGGATGCAGTCTGAATGTGAGTGCCATGGTGCAAAATGTATTCTGTATCACCAAATACAGCGGCGTTGACCCGGAAGTTCCCAACGGTGTGGACAATTCGTTTTATCCACGCCCACGTACTTTCTCTCTCAACATAGGTATTAACTTCTAATTACTAAAAGCATCGATTATGAAAAAGATATTTTATACAGCCCTTTATTTTTGCAGCGCACTCCTGATGAGTTCCTGCATAGGCGACTTGGACCAATATCCACACGAAGAAGAAACATCTTCTACCATATATACCAGTGCTGCAAACTATAAAGCCGTTCTGGGAAAAATCTATGCAACCATGGTGACCACCGGACAGGAAAAGAATGGTGACAACGATTTGAGTAGTAACAGCGGACAGGATTATATGCGCTGTTTCTTCAACTTGCAGGAATGTGGAACGGATGAAGTGGCTTCTACCTGGCTGTCCGGTGACAACGTGACGGGACTGACGTATTTGAGTTGGGACGCTAACGACCCTTGGGTATCGGATATGTATTACCGTATCTATTACAACATTGCTTTATGTAATGAGTTTCTCCGCAATGCCACCGATGAAAAGATAGCACAGTTCACGGACCAGGAGCAGACTGAAATTCGCATTTATCGTGCCGAAGCCCGTTTCATGCGTGCCTTATTCTACTATCACGCACTCGATCTGTTCCGCAATATCCCGTTTGTGACGGAAAATGACCCGCTAGTCGGATATCTGCCTCCCCGCTATACAGCCCAGCAGATTTTCGATTATATTGAAAGTGAACTGAATGCCATTAAAGATGAAATGCTAAATAAAGCGAACTGTCCTTACGGACGCGCTTCCCAAGGAGCTGCATATACATTACTTGCCAAATTATATCTGAATGCGGAAGTTTATACCCAGACTTCCAAATACAACGAATGTATCAAAGCCTGTAAAAAGGTTATCGAACAAGGTTATCAACTGGAAAGCGATTATTACAAGCTGTTTAATGCCGACAATGACAAACGTACGAACGAAATAATCTTCACCCTCCCGGTAGACGCAACCAATCTCGTGTCATGGGGATCATCCACTTACATTGTTTGTGGCGCAGTGAGCAACACGTCCGAAAAACAGATACCGGAAGATTACGGTGTAAAATCAGGATGGGGTATGTTCCGTGTACGCGGAGAAATTCCTCAACTTTTCTCAGGTAACGAAGAAGCCGACCAGCGATATATGTTCTTTACCGACGGACAAACCCGGGACCTGGAAAAGATAGATGACCAAAGCAATGGCTATTTCGTAGAAAAATGGACTAACCTGACTGATGCCGGACAGACTGCTTCCAACACCGCAGACGGTGGTGTAAATACTGATTATCCCCTATTCCGTCTGGCCGATGTATATTTAATGATGGCAGAAGCTGTGGTACGTGGAGGAACGGAAGCAACTCTGGCAAATGTACTGCCTTATATCAATGAGCTACAGGAACGTGCTTTCGGCGACAACACTCATAACAAAAGCGAGTCTGAAATCAACGAACTGTTTATCATCAACGAACGTGCCCGTGAACTGTATTGGGAGGGGTATCGCCGCACGGACTTGATCCGCTTCAATCAATTTACAACCAACAGCTATGTATGGCAATGGAAAGGTGGCGTAAAAGACGGTAAGGCAGTAGAGAGCAAATACAATATCTATCCGATACCTGCTACCGAACTGACGGCCAATCCAAACTTATACAATGAAAACTATTAATCATATTAATACGGAACAACGATATGAAAAAACTAAATAATCTATTCACTTTACTTTCCGCTCTCCTATTACTAGGTGCTTGCGAGAAAGATGGGGATACCTATTTTCTCTCCAGCCCGGAAGAGAACGAATTGATAGCTTCTGCCAGTTCTGTCGTACTGACAAAGGAGACAGCTAAGTTTTATGCTTTGTCGCTTGCCTGGACTGACCAGACGCTGCAAGTGAGCGATTCAAGATACCAGCCTACCAGCGGTGTACAAACTTCCGTACAGGTTTCACGCACGGAAGATTTCTCCGGGCAGATTCTGGAAACGACCGAAAGTGGAGTATCAAAGACGTACTCTGTCTCCGCCTTAAATATCGTCGCTTATCAGTTGAAAGCTACTCCCGAAGAAGAAGCACCGCTCTATTTCCGGCTTGCCGGAAGAAACGGAAGTAACATCGCTCCTGTATACAGTAATGTGGTAAAAGTCATGGTTACTCCTTATGAAATTGATATGCGATTTGCCAATATTATCAATAAGGGAGACGGCAAGGATTCAGGAAAAGATCTGTATGCAGCCAATGCGGATGGCAACTATATCGGCTTTATGGGAGCCACTTCTTGGGAGGGTTTCTATCTACAGGAAGCCGATGGTACTGTTTGGCACACAGCCAAATCAGGCAGTACGGCTACTCCGTTCTTCCTGACAACTGATGCTGCTGAAGGAACGTGGGATTTGTGGTTCCCCGGTCAATCAGGCTGTTACTATACGAATGTCAATACCACCAAAAAACTATGGACTGCTTTATGGATGCCAACACTCAATGTAAGTGGCATCGACGGAGGTATTACAATGGAATACAAACGTGACAAGAATCAATGGCAGGGTATATTTACTGCTACAGGAGCCGGCACTATCAATATTCAGATGAATGGAACAGGTAAACTATATGATAACACCAGTGTCAGTGGAGCTGATAACAGCATTGATGATACGAAAGCCAAAGATACTCCTTTCGCCTTTAATGGTTCTGCTAATGAATTGACATTCAATACCGGAACAAATGTTTCTGCCGGAAATATTACAGTAAACGTACCAGCAGCCGGAGAATGTACATTGATTATTGACCTGAACGACCCGCAAGCATGGAAAGTGGAAGTGACGGAAGGAGGAAGTGTGGAACCGACTTATCCCTCTTATCTGGAAATGCAAGGTGCCGACTCATGGTGGGGAAAGTTATACCGCAAACTTGAACCCGGTAAAACTGCGGGAACTTATCGCACTGTATTCCAAACCGTCAGCAATGAAAACTTCCAGATAGTAGACCCATCAACAGACACATGGTATGGCTCTGATCCCAACAATCTTTATAGCCTTGCTCTTACAACAGGAGAGCATTACAACATCTGGTTCGATGGTTCCGGCAAGAAAAGTTATACAATCGAAGTAGATTACGTCAACTTGACCTGGAAGCCTACTGAAATCAAACAAATCAATGTATATGGAACTTTCAATGGCTGGTCAACAGCTAAAGACCTGATGATATATGATGAGGAAACCGGAATATGGAGCGCAGAATGCGATATCACCACCATCGGTGACGGATTCTACTTCCTCATGAATACGGATCCCGATCAGATTAACTGGGACTGGAGATTGTACTATACTTCTGAAAGTGGGCTCTATCTAAGTGATCAGAATGGTGATAACATTAAACCCGCCAAGGAGGGTAAATATCGCATTACGCTGGATCTCAACAAGATGGAGTTTACAATGACTGAAATCACTGAATAACATTCTAAGTTCAACAACATGATTATTAATTTCAACAGAATCACTATGATACGAAAATATATAATGATAGCTTCCGCACTACTTTGCGGAAGCATCTTCACCGCTTGTGATGATGATAATGATACTCCGAATTTCCCGGAAAAGACGGAAACCACTTATGATATGTCCGGCTTCGCCCGGGGAGCTGATGTCAGTTGGCTGTCGGAAATGGAAAGTTCCGGATATAAATTCTATACCTCCGATGGAAAAGAACAGGAATGTATGTCTCTGCTTCGTGACCTGGGTATAAATGCAATTCGTCTACGTGTATGGGTGAACCCAGAAAATGACACGGAAGATGTAAAAGGCTGGTGCAATAAGGGTGACGTATTGCTCAAAGCATGGAGAGCGCATAATTTGGGCTATCGCCTGATGATCGACTTCCATTACAGTGACAGATGGGCCGATCCTGTTCAACAAGCCAAACCCAAAGCCTGGGAAAATTATACGGTAGAAGAACTGGAGCAGGCGATTGCCGACCATACCAAAGATGTACTCGGTGCAATCAAAGAGATGGGTATTGATGTGGAATGGGTGCAAGTGGGCAATGAAACTCATCAGGGCATGCTATTCCCCACTGGACAAACAACGAGTAGTGACGGTATTAAAAACTTTGCGAAATTCATTAACTCCGGCTACAATGCTGTTAAAGAGATTTATCCGAATGCGAAAGTGATTGTACACCTCGACCAGGGAAATGATGCCAATCTATACAACCGGATTTTCGGTTATTTGCATGACAACAATGCCAAATGGGACGTCATCGGCATGTCTCTTTATCCGGATATGTACCCGACAGAGGGAGTAGCCGATGATTGGGAAGATATGAACAACAAATGTATTGCCAATATGAAAAATCTGATTGCCAAATACAACACTCCGGTGATGATGTGCGAAATTGGTATTCCCTGGGACTATTCCGAAGCTGAAGACTTTTTCACAGACTTTATGACGAAAGCCAAACAAGTGGAACAATGTCTTGGTGTATTCTCCTGGGAACCGCAGAGTTATGGTGGTTGGAAGAACTATGGAAAGGGCATGTTTGACGATAGTGGTAAACCGACTAACGCATTTAATGCTTTCAAGAGATAAGATTATTGAATCATTTTTTATAACTTTACCCCGAATCCAAAATATTTTATACCTGAAAAGCAAAAATTAACATGAAACACCAAAAACAGTTATTAGCTGTACTTTTGATGGGTGCCGCTTGCACATTGCAAGCGCAACGCAGTGAGACGCTGCTCGAGAAAAACTGGAAATTCAGTAAAGGAGATTTTAAAGAGGCTAGCCAGCCGGAGTTTAATGACACTAAATGGGAGTCGGTCGTTATTCCGCACGATTGGGCGATTTTCGGTCCATTCGATATGAATAATGACCTGCAGAATGTAGCTGTAACACAGAACTTCGAGAAAAAGGCTTCCTTGAAAACAGGACGTACCGGTGGGCTCCCTTATGTAGGCACCGGATGGTATCGAACCAGTTTTGATGCTCCTGCCGATAAGGAGGTGACGCTGCTCTTTGATGGCGCTATGAGCGAAGCACGTGTCTATGTAAATGGAAAAGAAGCTTGTTTCTGGCCTTTCGGCTACAACTCTTTCCACTGTAACGTGACGTCTTTATTAAACAAAGACGGAAAGAATAATACGCTGGCCGTACGTTTGGAAAATCGTCCGCAGTCCTCGCGTTGGTATCCGGGAGCAGGTTTGTATCGTAATGTGCATCTGATCGTGACTGATAAAGTGCACGTGCCTGTATGGGGAACACAAATCACAACTCCTCATGTCAGCAAGGACTTTGCAGCCGTACGTCTTCAAACGAAGATTGATAATGCCGGTGAGAAAACACAAATCCGTATAGAGACAGAGATTCTTTCTCCGGACGGAAAAGTGGTTACCAGCAAAGAGAATACGAGCCGCATTAATCACGGACAACCATTCGAACAAAACTTTATTGTAAATGCGCCCGAACTCTGGTCACCGGAAAGTCCGTCACTCTACAAGGCTGTTTCCAAAATTTACGCAGATGATAAACTGGTGGATACTTACACGACACGTTTCGGTATCCGCAGCATTGAATATATCGCTGATAAGGGTTTCTATCTGAACGGAAAACATCGCAAATTCCAAGGGGTATGTAATCACCATGATTTAGGTCCGCTGGGTGCCGCTATTAATGTGGCAGCGCTTCGCCATCAACTTACATTGCTGAAAGATATGGGATGTGACGCTATCCGTACTTCTCATAATATGCCGACTCCCGAACTCGTAGCGTTGTGTGACGAAATGGGATTTATGATGATGATTGAACCGTTCGATGAATGGGACATTGCCAAGTGTGAAAACGGTTATCACCGTTATTTCAATGAATGGGCGGAACGTGATATGGTAAATATGCTCCATAATTATCGGAATAACCCGTGTGTGATTATGTGGAGTATCGGTAATGAAGTGCCAACCCAATGTAGCCCTGTCGGCTATAAAGTGGCTAAATTCCTACAAGACATTTGCCACCGAGAAGATCCGACACGTCCTGTCACCTGCGGAATGGATCAGGTTACTTGTGTACTTGCGAACGGATTTGCAGCCATGATTGACATTCCGGGACTTAATTACCGTACCCAACGCTATAAAGAATCTTATGACCAACTCCCGCAGAATCTGATTCTGGGTAGTGAGACTGCTTCTACTGTCAGTTCACGTGGGGTATACAAATTCCCGGTAGAGGATAAGAAAAGTACCAAATATGAAGACCATCAATGTTCCTCTTATGATGTAGAAGCCTGTTCATGGTCAAATATTCCGGATGAGGACTTTGCACTGGCCGACGATAACCATTGGACAATCGGACAATTTGTATGGACAGGATTTGACTATCTGGGTGAACCATCACCTTATGATACGGATGCATGGCCCAATCACAGTTCCATGTTTGGTATTATCGACCTTGCCAGTCTGCCTAAAGACCGCTATTACTTGTATCGCAGTGTATGGAACAAGGATGCGGAAACCTTGCATATTCTGCCTCACTGGACATGGCCGGAACGTGAAGGCGAAGTGACTCCTATATTTGTATATACCAACTATCCTACAGCCGAACTGTTTATCAACGGTAAAAGTTATGGTAAACAAAGCAAGAATAATAGTTCGTTGAAGAACCGCTATCGTCTGATGTGGATGGATGCTGTATATGAACCGGGAGAAGTAAAAGTAGTAGCCTATAACAAAGATGGAAAAGCTGTAGCGGAAAAAGTGGTTCGCACTGCCGGAAAACCTCATCACATCGAATTGGTCAGCAACCGTAACGAATTGACTGCAGACGGAAAAGACTTAGCGTATGTGACTGTGAAAGTTGTAGACAAAGATGGTAACCTATGCCCTACTGATAATCGTCAGATAAACTTCTCTGCAAAGGGAGCCGGTAAATATCGTGCTGCTGCCAATGGCGATCCGACGAACCTGGAACAATTCCATCTTCCAAAGATGCATGCTTTCAACGGAATGTTGACAGCTATCATACAAGCTGGTGAAACTGCCGGAGAAATTGTATTTACAGCCAAAGCAAATGGAGTGAAAGCCGGAAATATTCGTATTCAAACGAAATAAGGCATACGCTTTATAAAATCTGATAAGCCACCGGATTTCTTAACTAAAGAGAAGTCCGGTGGTTTTCATATATAATATACTGGACTTTTCACTTTTACGAGAAAAGAAGCAGGTAAATACAGGTTAATATCTATCTTTGCCAAAGAAAACGTTACAGATATGTCGCACAGGATTCACTTCCTTATTTTTACAGGTCTTTTACTGATGTTCTGTTCATGCCGGAAAGAAAACAGGTTTGAATGGCAAGTAAATCAAAGACACATGGAAGTATCTCTGAACAAAGAATCTGATTCGCTCTATGTCATTCATTTGAATACAGACCAACCCTCCCACTCTGTTTGGAAATTGCCTTACCCTGTCTATCAATTTGATTATGGAGATGTTACAGGAGACGGGATGCCGGAAATTATTGTGGGGGTTATCAAGCCTACCCGATTCGATCCCAAACCTGATAAGCGGTTATTCATTTACCGGATTGCAGATGAAGCGTATATCCGCCCACTTTGGTTAGGTTCGAGGGTAGCACAACCTTTGGAAGATTTTAGAGTGATTCGTGAACATACTCCTGTATTGATACGCACCATGGAACGGGAACGAAGTGGAAAATTTCTGATAACGGAATATGCATGGAGAGGTTTTGGTCTGGATTTTAAGGGATATCTGAAACGCGAGATAGAAGAAAAGGAGGCCAAACGCATTCTTGAACGTTAACGTTAGATACTATCATTTATATATAGTAATTTATAGAATAATGAAAAACATGAGACGACTATTATTACTGTCCTGTACACTAATTCTTATTCTCTGCGGATGCAAGAACAAGAACAAAAACACCTCAACGGCATCGGCACAAGATACTGTTATGACTACCACCTCATTATTGACCGATACTGTTCTACCTCAATCTATTGATTTGAAGCAGGATATCAGTCGTTTCTCTTTTCAGGAGTTACGTTTATTACGTAGTTATCCATACGCTATACATGGTTATCATTTTATGGAAGCGGACATCAATGCTTTCTTCTCGGCCAATACGAAATGGTATAATGATCTTGTCTGGAAGTTATGGGATGAATCGGAGGCAGACGGAGAGAATAAATTTCCGGAAAACTATGATGAAGTCAAACTGACGGCTGAAGAGAAGGCATTCGTAGAACGCATCGATGCTCGCATGGCAGAAATGCGTCAGCAACAGTTTACTCAACGAGACTCTTATTATTTAGGAAATGCAAATAATATAGTCAACCTGTTCCAATTCAAAGATATAGACGAGGCATTACTAGCCAAGTTGCAACAGAACAACTTTGCCATTACAGAAGGAAGTAACTTACAGTTGTTTCATGCTTACGAAGAAAATGATTATCGCCAAGTGCCCAATTTCATCACCACTGACTTATATTTACAGGCATTTCACATGTATTTCTCTTATGTACTGAAAAGTCTGGAGAAACAACACATCATTCCTACTTTGGAAAGACTATGTCTATCACTCAACGCAACTTGCATAAGCATCTCCCGCCAGACAGAAGACGAATCTCTGAAAGATATAGCAGAATATGCCGCTACTTTTTATGCTATCCCTTATTATTTGCTGACAAAGGAAACACCCAATCTCCCTGCTAAGTATCAAAAAGCATATCAACAGGAAATAGAACATATTAATGCACAAGAAGATGATTTCTCGGAGTTTCTTTCATACAAAGATGCATACTTCCCATACAGTCTTTTCAAACCACGCGGACATTATACCCGTGAACCCCAATTACAGGCATACTTTCAGGCTATGATGTGGCTTCAAACTGCCTGTTTTTGCAGAGAACAACAAGAACAACTCAAACAAGCAATCTTTCAGGCTACCGTACTATCTACTTATAAGGATATGACCAGGACACCACTAATGGAACTATACCAACGCGTCTATACACCACTTACTTTCCTGATGGGTGAGACTGATAATCTTTCTCTTCTCGATATTGCACAGATTCTGAAGAAAAATAAAGCAGAATATACTGAAGATGCATTGACTCCGGTTCAAATAGAAAAGGTGAATCAAGCGCTCATTGAACTGGCAAAAAGCAAGAACAGGATCAAACCTAAAATAGAAATCTCCTGCCGGGACAAAATCAACTTTATGCCACAAAGATATCTGGCAGATAATGAAGTACTTCAGGAATTGGTAGATGTCACCCCAAACAGCAAACGTGCTTATCCGAAAGGATTGGATGTCTTTGCCGCTTTCGGAGTAAACTCCGCCGAGACTTTACTGACTGATTTTTACAAAGAAGCGGGCAACTGGAACCAGTATACCGGAGAATTACAAAAACTGAAAGATAAATTCAAAGCTTCCCAGCCTGCACAAGTATCTGTCTACGAATTATGGATGAAAAGTCTGTTCACCATGCAGAAAACGGATAAGAACCAGCCGGGATTTATGCAAACACCCGAATGGGGATACAAGAACCTGAATACAGCTCTGGCATCTTGGGCTGAATTGAAGCATGACGCGATCCTTTACGGAGAACAGCCCATGGCTGCAGAATGTGGAGGTGCCGGACCTCCTGATCCGATCGTAGTGGGATATGTAGAACCGAATCTTCCTTTCTGGAAGAAAATGTCAGGGATTCTGCAAGCCACCCAACTGGTTCTGCAACAAAGCAATTGCCTGACGGATGACTTGAAAGGAAAAACAGAGCAGTTGCAGGACTATGTCAGCTTTCTGATTCAAGTAACAGAAAAGGAACTGCGGGGAGAAAAACTGACCGAACAGGAATATCGCACTCTTGAGTATATGGGAAGTAGTATAGAATATTTCACTCTGTCTGTGCTCGATCCTGATTTACATCTGGATAACTGGTCATTAGTGCAAGGTCCGGACAAGTCGATAGCTGTAGTGGCTGATATTTATACCCGCAACGTGAGGGGATGTGATAAAAATGGAGTACTGCATGTGGCAACAGGAAATGCCAACAATATCTATGTGGTAGTAGAAATAGAGGGTAATCTCTATCTTACCCGTGGTGCCACATTTAGTTACTACGAGTTTGTCCAGCCACTGGATACCCGGCTCACGGACGAAGAGTGGCAGAAAATGCTGGAAGAAAAGAAAGCACCTGCCGTCCCGGAATGGATGAAAAATATCCTACTGGAGAAAGAACCTAAAGTAGATGACAGAGTTTTTTATAGTTCAGGATGCTAATATCCTTTTCCCAAATTAACCGGATTATAGGTAGTATAGGTCTGTTATTGCTTACTGCCTGCCAGCACCCGTCAGAAGAATGTCTCTCTATCGCTTTCACCGGAGATGTTCTTCTGGACAGAGGGGTACGCCAACAGATTCAACGGGGAGGTGTCGAAGATTTATTTGCGTCGGTAGCTCCTCTCTTTCATCAAATGGACGCTACGGTAATCAACCTGGAATGTCCCGTCACTTCGGTTCGTTCGCCGCTACACAAGAAATATATCTTTCGCGCGGAACCGAGATGGATGGAAGAATTGGTTAAAGCCGGCATCAGTCATGCGGCTTTAGCGAATAATCATACTATGGATCAGGGACGAAGCGGATTGACAGATACTTATCAGCATCTCTTATCGGCAGGAATCACTCCGATAGGATATGGTAATACTTCTTCCGAGAGTTGCCAACCCGTAGTGATAAAGAAAGGAAAAATTAAAGTAGCACTCTTCAATTCAGTTACACTTCCTTTGGAGAATTGGGTATATTTAGAAAATGATCCCGGTATTTGCCAGCAAACCACGGAAGAAATAGAAGAGGAAATCAAGGACTTCAAGCAAGAGAATCCCGAAAGTTATGTGGTCGTTATTCTCCATTGGGGAATCGAGTACCAATCCTCTCCTACTCTAAACCAAAGAAAGGGAGCACACCGACTCGTTCGTGCAGGTGCGGATGCTATCATCGGACATCATCCGCACGTCATTCAGAAAGAGGAATATTTCAATGGTAAGCCCATCTTTTATAGTCTGGGCAACTTTGTATTCGACCAACGAAAACCGGAAACATCACAAAGCCAGATTGTGCAGCTTGATTTCACATCTACGACATGCAAAGTTAAAGTGCATCCTGTAACGATCCATCAATGCAAACCGGAAATGCAATAAATCCGGTATGCATTCTTCTGCTGAAATCGGATTATTTACTTCCAAAAGTCACCAACAATCCTTTATGATCCGTAGGCCATACATCAAGCGGTAACAAGAACTTATCCTTAGATGTTTCCTGCACACGCTGCGCGCGTACGATAGACCCTTTCGGACCGAATATGATTGCCTTCTTTGCATCCAGACCATCTCCTTTATAGAAAACAAAATCAATCCGGTCACGCTCGTCGGCTTTTGGAGCCCATGTTATTTTCTCCGGAGTTTTTGCCGGATTATCCGATGGATAAGTAAAACCGGGATGCGTCAAAGGGTTGGGATAAATCTTACGATAACTATCTACAAATCCTGCTTCTTCGAGCAAGGTTGTCACCGTCCAAGGTACGACAAAGCCGTTATGGTCATATAAGTTCTTATTTTTTTCTATCCAGTCACGATGAGAGGGTTCATTAAAATCTCCGCCAACAATTACTGCATAACCATTAGCCAGGTCTTTCTCTGCCTGGATGATAAACAGACGAATTGCGTCGTCCCGTTGAGAAGCGACATTGATTTTGAGAATTTCTTCCACTGAAGTGGGCAAAGGGATTTCTTTCCAAGTGGAGCCATCATATCCACGAGCATTGTAATATGCACAATCCAGATAATCCAGATGCGCTGTATAAACTGCTACTTTACGTCCATTCACAGAGCTAGTTAATCGGTAGATACTTCCATGGTCCCCATTTTCCGGGAAAACTGTCAAAGAATCTGTGATAGGATATTTACTTAGCAAACCGGTATCATAGCTGTAAAAAGAGTAATATTGAAGTCCCTTTTCCTGAAGTGAAGCACAGACACGGGCAGTGAAGTTAGTGTGATTATAATTTCTCACTTCACTGAAAGTTACAAAATCTGGTTTCAAACGAATAATCTCATTGACAATGGCATCATAGCCTCCCGGTATCATTGTTCCCTCCTGCCATACATTCCATTGCAATACTGTAAATTCATTGCCTTTCTGGCTTCTTGCACAAACAGAGACCAGTAGTAAAAGTGTTATCAATAGTAATTTGGTTAATCGCATTTTATTTAGTTTTAAATTCAACTGTTACATTTTAAATAGCTTTCCAGAAAGTTTGGAAATCTCGGTATCTGCCGTAACAAACCAGTTCATCTCCTTCTTCCACTTTCTCATTCCCCGGTAATTCATTCTTCACATGAAGTTCAGTTAGAGAAATACCCAGGCAATTGGTTATCTTATTTGCCCGTTTCAAGCCTATCATTTTTAAATGAAACTCTTCATCCAGATTTAACTCATTCACAAAATACCCTACAAATTTCTTCGGAACCGTGAACTTCACAACATAATAATCCTGATCGATGCGGAACCCTTCCATGTTTGTGCCGAAGTCGAGCAGTTGCACCAGGCTACGGGCTGCGTCTTCTTCCGGAGTCAGGATTCTTTCAAGATCAAAGGCCTCAAGCACCGCTTTATGCACGGCATCAATAGCACGGGCAAAGATGCGGGGAACCTTTTTCTGCTTCAACAAAGCAACAACACGTATCGATGCACCAAAATTCTCACCAATCGCTACAATTACTATATCCACACTATTTAATGGCAACACTGATAATGATTGTTCGTCAGTGGCATCAATGATAAAAGCCGTAGCAACCTTATCTTTGATTGAATCTACACGACTTTCACTAATATCCGCACCAATAATCTCGTGTCCTAACGCAGACAATTCCTCGGCCAGCACATGACCGTAATTTCCTAAACCGATAATAATATACTTCATATCTTTAGTTTATTATAATGTTATCACTCGGATAACGGTATTTTGTATTCTTTTTCTGTTTGACAATTCCCAACATCAATGTTATCAATCCCACACGTCCGATAAACATCAACAAGGATACCAACAACTTACTGGCATCACACAAATGAGGAGTCAGATTCAAACTGGATCCCACAGTACTAAGTGCAGAGACACATTCGAAAGTCAATGCCATGATGGAAACACCCGGTTCGAGTATGCTCAATGTGAAAATAAAAATGAATAGCACTCCCAATGACATGACTACTGTTGCATTGGAACGCCGGATTGAATCGTAAGACAATTCTCTGCCGAACACTTCTACCCGTTCAGTACCACGCAATACGGCTACAAGATTCAGAACCACGACCGCAAAAGCATTCACTTTCACACCACCTGCCGTAGACTGTGAACCACCACCAATCCACATCAAGAATAGATAAACCAATAAAGTCTGCACGCTCAACGATGCCAGATCAACACTACTGAAACCGGCTGTTCGCGGACAAGTGGCGTTAAAGAAGGCTTGAGTCCATTTGTCTGCCAAAGGCATACCGGCAAAAGAAGCATTCCACTCAAAAGCAGCAATAGCTAATGTACCGATTAATAAAAGCAGGAAAGTCATGATTAACACAATCTTCGTATTCAGGTTATAAAGATGCTGCATTTTGTGACGATCCAGTTTGCGTGTACGGACCAATTTCCAGAAACGACGCAGGTGATATAATACAATATCCTTGAAATTGACAAGAATGGGGAAGCCGATACCACCGAAGATTATCAGCAAAGAAACAGAAATAAACAGTCCATTATGATTGGTCATCACCATCGGATTCCCTAAATTACCGGAAAGTGTAGAAAAACCCGCATTACAAAAAGCTGATATAGCATGGAAAGCAGCAAAACCTAACTCGCCTTCCAAAGTCATTCCCAGCGTACCGTGAATACTAAACCAAATCGAAACCATGCCAATCCCTTCAATGACTAAGGTAAAGCCCAATATATATAATAAGGTGGACAGTAATGAACCTAACGAATTGGAACTAACCATATCACGTACAACAAGCTGATTGTAAATGGAGGTGTTTCCCATGAAGAACATGGCAAAGAAACTGGTTAATGTCATCACTCCTAATCCTCCAATCTGAATCAATAGAATAATGACAACTAATCCGGAAGTGGTGAATGTAGTGGATACATCTACCGGAACCAAACCTGTAACGCATACGGCACTGGTAGCCGTAAATAAAGAGTCTACCCAGGTAATACCATTCACCGTGCAGCGCGGAAGCATCAGCAAACCTGCTCCAATCAGGATAATAGCCATAAAACTGACTGCCAATATCAAAGAAGGATTGGTACGCCGTCCCAACAGGCGCACCAGCCCATTGGACAAGTTGAGGAAAGAAAGGACTAGTAATAACAGGAGATGATAAAACTTCCCATGCAGGAATTCCCAAATCTGCAAAATAGCTCCTTCTTCTTCCGGACGGTGAAAAATGACGGGTACTAGAGTAAGATATAATAACCCGCTTAATATCCAGGCTAATCGCCGGTATTGTTTTTTAGTATTCCGGTATTCCAGTGAAATATGTAAAGTAACATCAATCAGAAAGATAATCCAGACTGTTTTATACAATGTCTGCAAATTAGCCACTTCATCTATGGATAAGGGAAAACCGTGTTCATATACTACTCCGACAATCAACAACAGAGATGCCAGATAGGTGAGTGCTTCTACCAGTCCTAACAGGATACGTACATAGGGTTTTAGCAGTTTATTTTGATACAATAAAAACTTATGATAAATCTTCATATCATCTTTTTTAACAGGGTCGTGCAAACTTAAGTAAAATAACAATTAGAACCGATTCTTTGTTGACAAAATTTTCTGAATATTAAAAAATTGAGTACTTTTGGCAACAAGAAACTAAAAAACTACAATATTATGAGTGAAAAAAGAAAACGGTATATTTTACCCGAAGAAGAAATTCCACACTACTGGTACAACATTCAGGCTGATATGGTAAACAAACCTATGCCTCCGTTACATCCGGGAACCAAACAACCACTGAAAGCGGAAGACTTGTATCCGATTTTCGCTAAGGAACTGTGTCATCAGGAACTGAATCAGACCGATGCATGGATCGAAATACCGGAAGAAGTGCGCGAAATGTATAAGTACTATCGCAGTACTCCGCTGGTTCGTGCTTATGGATTGGAAAAAGCACTCGGTACTCCGGCTCATATCTATTTTAAGAATGAAAGTGTCAGTCCTATCGGTTCACATAAGTTGAACTCTGCATTGGCACAGGCTTATTATTGCAAAGAAGAAGGAGTTACCAACATCACCACTGAAACCGGTGCTGGACAATGGGGAGCCGCTCTTTCTTATGCAGCTAAGGTTTTCGGTTTGGAAGCTGCTGTTTATCAGGTAAAAATCAGTTATGAACAAAAGCCATACCGCCGCAGCATCATGCAGACTTTTGGAGCACAGGTAACCCCTTCTCCATCCATGTCTACCCGTGCCGGTAAGGATATTCTGACTAAACACCCTACTTACCAGGGTTCATTGGGAACAGCCATTTCTGAAGCTATTGAACTGGCACAAATGACTCCCAACTGTAAATATACGCTTGGTTCTGTACTTAGCCATGTTACTCTTCACCAGACTATTATCGGACTGGAAGCCGAAAAACAGATGGAAATGGCAGGCGAATACCCGGATATCGTAATCGGTTGTTTTGGAGGTGGTTCCAACTTCGGAGGTATCTCTTTCCCATTCATGCGTCACACGATACAGGAAGGAAAAAAGACTCGTTTCGTTGCTGCCGAACCTGCATCTTGTCCGAAACTGACACGTGGTAAGTTCCAGTATGACTTCGGTGATGAAGCTGGATATACTCCGTTGCTACCGATGTTTACTTTAGGACACAATTTTGCTCCGGCCCATATCCATGCCGGCGGTCTTCGCTATCATGGTGCAGGTGTCATCGTTTCACAGTTGCTCAAGGATAATCTGATGGAAGCAGTAGATATACAGCAATTGGAATCTTTCGAAGCAGGTTGTCTGTTTGCACAGTCTGAAGGCATTATTCCGGCTCCTGAATCCAGCCACGCTATTGCAGCAGCTATCCGCGAAGCTAACAAATGCAAGGAGACAGGAGAAGAAAAAGTGATTCTGTTCAACCTTTCCGGACATGGACTGATTGATATGACTTCTTATGATAAGTATTTGGCCGGTGACTTGGTAAACTATTCATTGACTGATGATGATATTCAGAAGAATTTAGACGAAATAGGAGATTTAGCTAAATAAATAACCTGTTAGTTTCAAGTTTCACCACAGATTACATAAAAGAAACATCGATTCTGCATTGATAATCTTTGAATTACAATCAAATCCGTGCTAATTTTATGATCTGTGGTGATTCTTTTCCCACACCCCTTATTAATTTTCTCTATTGAGCATCTCCATATATTCACTGGGAGACATTTTTTCCACACTCGCAAAATAACGGTAAAAACTGGAGCGGGAGGTAAAGCCGCTCAAAAACATTAATTCTTTTACAGTGAGATTCTTTTGCAAACGTGCCTGTTCTTTAAAGTATTGCAGACGATGGAAATTAGTATAATCTCTAAAACCGGAAAAGCCATCATAATGAAGAGCCTTATTGAGCCTGTTTTCATTCGTATTCAAATCATTCAGAAATTCCTGCAAGGAATATTGAGGATTAGTAAACGATTTACTATGTTTCATGAGACTTTGCATCTGGTTGGATAGTTCAAGAACGACAGGCGAAACCGCAATTTCCCGGATGGCTTCTATTTCTTCCATCTCCAGCTCTTCTACAGGCTGGGGAGGTAAAGAAAGCGGATTCTCATTACGCAAATATAGTATATTCAAAAAAAGGACGGGAAGGATTACAATATAGCCGAATACGTTAAAACATAATCCACTAGTGCCCAGCATCAGCCAAATATAGCCGGACATGATGATAGCAAAACACATCATATAAATCGACATTGCCTGGCTCTGTTTACGCCGGACGGGAATCCATCGTCTCATATATGGAAAAAGGAAATTTACGGAAGGAGTAATTACACTGATTACAAACAGCATCAGCCTTACCCGTACATCCTGTTCACCAATATTCTCCCGAATGGAGGCAAAAGATTTTAGAGTAGTATAGTGACCGTTGAAAAACTCATAGCAACAAGCTATACATGTAATCAGCAAAATAGGGATACATAAACTGACGACTCTTGAAAAAGTCATCCATCCCGGCTTCAATGAAGCTATAGGAAAAATAGAAAAGAACTGAAAAAAGACAATCACCCGGACAATATGCCATATCGAAAGATGATTCATCGGAACTTCAGTAAAACGCGGAATCGTCTCCTCACCTCCTCTACTGAAAATCCACATCCATTCCAGATTATCACACAAAAGAAGAAAGGACAGAGTGATAGCCAATACTCCCCATGCTTTTGTAAGTCCATTATTATCTGAAGAACGTGAATAAACAAGTATTCCCAATACCAAGCCCACAATATCCAACAATAATTCAATGCAGAGAACAATTACGTTTACCATGTTTTTTTTGTTTTGAGCGACAAAAGTAGTCTTTTCGCGAAAAGAACGAGAGCATCCCACTCGCAAAAAGCGTCCCAATATAGGGAGATTTGCTAAAATGGGAACCATTTGGGGGTAATATATTTCAGACTTTTCACCTTTACTAATACTTTTGTACCAGCATTTACCCCTAACAAGAACAATTATAATATGACGCGCTACTTAAAGAATATGGAAAAAGAAATCACCATCGAAAATCAGGTAGAAGAAATCTCAATAATTGCCCAATTCATCGAAGAATTAGGCATGTCATTACATTTACCTTCCGGCATAACAATGAGTCTCAATCTGGCTATTGAAGAAGCAATAAGCAATATTATCCATCACGGTTATCCTCAAAATCAAAAAGGTGAAATTACATTGAAAACTTCCGTGGCCCCCGGCCTACTGATTGCCCAGATTATTGACGATGGTATTTCATTCGATCCCACAAAATCTGAAAATGAAGCATCAGGAAATGCACTATCTCTGGAACAGCAACTGACACAAGGTTTGGGACTCTTCTTGATTCGCCGAACAATGGATAAAGTAGAATATCATTCGACGGACAGCCAAAACGAACTAATCCTGACTAAAAAAATAGAAATGGATTTCAAACCGGAAGCAACTCTTAAAACGAATTTATGTAAAATAGAGGAAGTAATCATACTCACTGTTGAAGGACGACTGGATACTGCCAATACTAATGAATTCAACGCTCTCATCCTACCTCTATTAAACGTTCAAAATCCTAATATTATAATCAATTGTGAAGGATTGTTATATATTAGTAGTTCCGGTCTGAGAAGTCTAATTACACTCCAGAAAAGCGTAAAACAACATAATGGACAACTTGTTTTGGAAGCTATGCGTGCGGAAATACGGAAAATATTCGATATGACAGGCTGTTCCGGCCTTTTTATCATTCGTTAATTCCATTTATAATGAGAAAAGCATCTATTATTTGCAGTATCTTGCTATCTCTGTTCTTTCTGACAGAACCGGTGAATGCACAATCCATTAATCTCACACCCAAATGGACGGCACAAGCACAATTTGCAGGCTATTACGTAGCCGACAAACTGGGATTCTACAAGGAAGAGGGACTTGACGTACATGTGGTACATCCTTCGCTTTCGGCAAGCTCTTTTTCTTTTCTGCAGAAAGGGTATTCGCAAGCGGTAGTTATGAACCTATCGTATGCCTTGACTGAATATTTTGCAGGTGCACAGGTAGTCAATATCTTGCAAACCTCACAGGAAAACAGTCTGATGCTTGTCAGTCGTTCGCCACTTAAGGGTATTTCATCTTTGCAACATAAGAAAATAGGGGTATGGAATCATCTTAGTCAAGAACTACTGGATCAAATAGCCAACAAATATCAACTCCAGGTGGAATGGATACGTTTCAATGGAGGAGTCAACATTTTCCTATCGAAAGCTGTGGATATTTGTCTCGTAGGAAGTTACAATGAGTTTCTACAACTGATTGAAGCCGGTGTAAAGACTGATTCAATTCATATCATGCATTTCTCGGATTATGGATATAACCTGCCGGAGGACGGACTTTATGTTAGCAGAGAATTCTATCAGAAATATCCCCAAGCTGTACAGAAATTGGCCCGTGCCAGCATACGTGGGTGGGAATGGGCAAACGAACACCGCGAACAAACATTGGACATTATAATGGAACAAGTGCATCAACACAACATAGGAACCAACAGATATCACCAGCGTAAAATGTTGGATGAGATCTTACGGCTACAAACAAACAAGAAGAGCGGGCAACGTCCCTATCGGCTAAGCCGAGAAGTATTTGATCTGGCAACTAGTATTTTGTTGCCAGATCAAATCAAAAACACCAGCGACATTCGTTATGAAAATTTCGTAAAATAATCACATTCATTCATGAAACACACTTTTTCCCGTTCCTTTGCAACCCGGCTAAGTATCTACGTACTTTCCTTTACGTTGATTATCTTTGCTACTATTATGGCGCTATTTTATTATTATAGTCACCAGAAAGTAACGGACTTTGCCATTGAACGTACTCATGGACTATTAAGTAACATTGCAACTGAAATCAGCGGTCAGCTATTGTCGGTAGAGACTACCATAGAGCAGTCCGTTTGGGTATTGGAAAAAAACATAGACCACCCGGATTCTTTACATAATATTATTGAATCTGTTGTTAGAAACAATCAGTTCATTGTAGGAAGTGGCATCGCTTTCGTTCCCGATTATTACAAAGAAAAAGGGAAATATTTCATGCCTTATGCTTCCTTCAAAGATGAAATAAACGGCGAAATCACTTACCAGGTATTGGGTAGCCAGAATTATGACTATCCATGCATGGACTGGTATCTCATTCCCCAACTGCTTAAACAACCTTACTGGAGCGAACCTTATTATGATGACGGAGGGGGAAATTTCATCATGAGTACTTATGCCAAACCGCTGTTTGACAGTGATGGGAAATTAGTCGCAGTCTTTACAGCCAATATATCTCTGACGCAATTCACTGATACAATTAGCTTGCTGAAGCCATATCCTTCCAGCTACACCTATTTAATCAGTCGCAACGGAAGTTTCCTGACCCACATGGACAGGAATAAGATCATGAACGAAACGATATTCTCTGAAGCTTTTGCCAAAGAGAATCTTGCACAGGAACAGATCGGACATGAAATGCTGGCAGGACATACCGGAACCATGCGTTTCGATAACAAAGGAGTAGATTCGTATGCATTTTATACAACTATTCCCCAGATTGGATGGTCAGTATGCACCGTTTGTCCAAGCCAGATAATTCTTCAGGAACTAGACAGTACATCCCGAACAATCATCTATACTTTTATAGTGGGGATGATAGCCTTATTCCTGATTGTGTACAGCATCATCCGACGCCTTGTCCGCCCACTGGAGAAATTCTCCGAGTCAGCCCGCGAAATTGCGACCGGACGATTTGATGTTACCATACCAGAAGTGCATTCCAACGATGAAATCAGGGATCTGTATGATTCGCTTATCTTCATGCAGCACTCTTTATCTACTTACGTAGTTGAACTAAAAGACACGACTGCCAGCAAAGAACGGATTGAAAGTGAGCTTTCTATAGCCCGGGAAATACAAATGGGAATGCTTCCCAAGATATTCCCTCCCTACCCCGAACGCAGTGATGTAGATTTGCACGCCATACTTCACCCTGCGAAAGAAGTAGGCGGAGATCTTTATGACTTCTATATGGATGGTAACCGCCTCTACTTCCTAATCGGCGATGTATCAGGAAAAGGCGTACCCGCTTCTCTGTTTATGGCAATCACCCGCAGTCTGTTCCGCACTTTATCTCAGCAGGTGCTTTCACCGGCCAAGATTGTGACAGATATGAACAATTCAATATCTGATAATAACGATTCCAATATGTTTGTCACGCTTATCGTTGGCATCCTTGATTTGGAAACGGGAAAACTGAAACTGTGTAATGCCGGACATAATCCTCCCATACTGATTCGTCCGGACGGACAGGTTTCTTTCTTGGAATTCAAGACCCAGATATTTGTTGGCGTCATTGAAGAATTTGCCTATACCGAAGATGAAACGACATTGGAAAAAGGAAGTAAACTGTTCCTTTACACCGATGGAGTGACAGAAGCTGAAAATACAGAGAAAGAGCTATATGGAGACGAGAAATTATTGGAAACATTGTCTGATAATACCACGTCTGACGTACGTACCACTGTAAATGGTATAGTGGACTCTATAGCAGAGCATGTCAAGGAAGCCGAAGCCAGCGATGACTTGACTATTTTACTTATTCAATATGAACCCGGGACAACAAACAATTAAGCACATATCATTATGGAAAGAGAAATAAAGATCTCAAACGATTTAAATGAAATTTCAGTTTTAGCCAGTTTCATCGAAGAACTGGGAGAGGAACTTTCTTTGTCATTTGAAACGACAATGAATATCAATCTGGCATTGGAAGAGGCCGTAGCCAATATTATTATGTACGCCTATCCAACTCAAGAGCAACACACCATCCTATTAAGAGTAACTTACAGCGAAAAACAACTTGTTTTCCTATTAACGGACAAGGGAGCCTCTTTTGATCCGACACAAGTAGATGAAGTAGATGTTACACTTTCTTTGGAGGAACGTCCAATCGGAGGTCTGGGAATATTCCTCATACGAAGCATTATGAACGAAATATCTTACCAACGTATCGACAATGAGAATCACCTCATTATGAAAAAAGACATTTGACGCGGGGCGGAAAGATTGTATAGTTTTCCAGCCAATTCATGGGGTATATCAAAGATTTCACTATCTTTGATGCCATTATTAATCTTATGAACTAATAATGAGCAGCCTTAACAAAATAGCAATCTGTCTACTTTTTCTATGCGCAGGGGTTAATTATGCTTTTTCTGATATTCCGGAGCAAATCAACTTCTCCTATATCTCTATTAATGAAGGATTGTCACAAAGTACTGTATTCTCTATCGATCAGGACCAACGAGGCAATATGTGGTTCGCAACTTATGACGGAGTTAACAAGTACGATGGGTATTCATTTACAGTTTATCAGCACAATGAAGATGATCCGAACAGCATCGCTAATGACATTTCGCGAATCGTAAAGACTGACAGTCAGGGACGGGTTTGGATCGGCACGCGGGATGGTTTGTCATATTATGATGAGGAGAAGGATAAGTTCAGAAATTTCTTCTACGAAAAGAAGGGGAAGAAGCTGCAAATCAACGGTATTGCGGAGATCTCACCGGAACAACTGCTCATAAGTACACAGGAAGGTCTGACTATGTTCGATATTAAAGAATCACGATTCGTTGATGATTCTTTTAGTACGGCTATGCATAAGATAGTGGCTTCTGCTCTTTACAGGCAAGGCGATATTATCTATATCGGCACCCCGGTTGACGGGCTTTACAGCTACTCCATTCCTCAAAAGAAACTGGAAAGAATTACTCCGATAACGGGCACTAAACAGATTCAAGCCATTTTGCAACAATCTCCTACCCGCATCTGGATAGCTACCGAAGGAGCCGGTCTACTTCTATTTAACCCGAAAACACAAGAAGTCAAAGCTTATCATCATTCTTCTTCCAATCCTAAAAGTATCAGTTCCAATTATATCCGTTCTCTGGCATTGGATTCGCAAAATCGCCTATGGATAGGAACATTCAATGATCTAAACATTTATCATGAAGGAAACGATTCTTTCGTTTCTTACAGCAGTAGTCCGGTAGAAAGCGGCAGTCTGTCACAGCGTTCGGTCCGCAGTATCTTTATGGATTCGCAGGGCGGAATGTGGCTTGGAACCTATTTCGGAGGACTAAACTATTATCATCCGATCCGCAACAGATTCAAGAATATCCAACGTATTCCATATAAGAATTCTCTAAGTGACAATGTAGTCAGTTGCATTACCGAAGATAAGAATAAGAACTTATGGATAGGAACAAATGATGGTGGATTGAATCTATATAATCCAAAGACACAACAGTTTACACACTATATCCTGCAGGAAGACGAACGGGAAATCGGTATTGGTTCCAACAATATCAAAGCCGTATATGTAGACGAACAAAAATCACTTGTATATATAGGAACACATGCCGGTGGTCTGACTGTTCTCCACCGCAACAGTGGACAAATGGAAAGTTTCAATCAGCTGAATAGCCAGTTGGTCAATGAAAATGTGTATGCCATTCTTCCTGACAAAGAAGGTAGTATCTTATTAGGAACTTTAAGTGCACTGGTTAGTTTTAATCCGGAGAAACGGAGCTTCACCACCATAGATAAAGAAAAAGACGGTACGCCATTTACTTCACAACGAATCACAATCCTGTTCAGAGATTCTCGTAAACGTCTTTGGATCGGTGGTGAAGAAGGTATATCAGTCTTTCAGCAGGAAGGGATCGAAATAGAAAAAGCTCCTATCCTTCCGGAATCCTCTGTAACAAAGATGTTTACCAATTGCATTTATGAAGCTGCCAATGGCATCATTTGGGTAGGTACGCGTGAAGGTTTCTACTGTTTTAATGAAAAAGAGAAGAAAATCAAACGATATACAACAGCTAACGGTTTACCCAATAATGTGGTCTACGGTATCCTGGAAGATACTTTCGGGCGTCTCTGGGTAAGCACCAACCGTGGTATCTCCTGTTTCAATCCGGAGACAGAGAAGTTCCGCAATTTTACGGAATCCGACGGGTTGCAAAGTAATCAGTTTAATACTTCTTCATTCTGCCGCACCTCTAACGGACAAATGTACTTCGGAGGTATCAACGGTATCACAACTTTCCGCCCGGAACTCCTACTGGACAACCCTTACACTCCTCCGGTAGTTATCACTAAACTTCAACTGTTTAACAAAACAGTCCGTCCGGATGATGAAACCGGTATCTTGACTAAGAATATCAATGAAACAGAAAGTATCACGCTAAAATCATGGCAAACGGCTTTTACACTTGAATTTGTGGTATCCAACTATATTTCAGGTCAACACAATACTTTCGCTTATAAATTGGAAGGATATGATAAAGAGTGGTATTATCTGACAGACAAACGTGCTGTCTCCTATTCCAACTTGCCGCAAGGCACTTATCATTTTCTGGTAAAAGCTGCTAATAGTGACGGGAAATGGAACACTGTACCTACGATGTTAGAAATCATTGTTCTCCCTATATGGTACAAGACCTGGTGGGCAATCGTGCTTTTCCTCGCTATTTTTATCGGCTTTATCACTTTCGTCTTCCGCTTCTTCTGGATGCGTAAAAGCATGGAGGCAGAGTTGGAGATTGAACGCAGGGATAAGGAACATCAAGAAGAAATCAACCAGATGAAGATGCGTTTCTTCATCAATATTTCCCATGAGCTTCGCACGCCGTTGACTCTTATCTTAGCTCCTCTACAAGAAATAATCAATAAGATCAGTGACCGCTGGACTCGTAATCAACTGGAATATATCCAACGCAACGCTAATCGCCTACTACATCTTGTCAATCAATTGATGGATTATCGCCGCGCCGAATTGGGAGTTTTCGAGTTAAAAGTAAAGAAAGAGAATGCACATCAACTCATACAAGATAATTTCTTGTTCTATGATAAACTGGCGCACCACAAAAAGATTACTTATACTCTCCATTCCGAATTGGAAGATAAAGAGGAACTTTTTGATCCTAATTATCTGGAACTGATTGTTAATAACCTGCTTTCAAATGCTTTCAAATATACGGAAAGTGGTCAAAGTATCACTGTGACATTAAAAGAGGAAAATAATTGGCTGGTACTGCAAGTTAGTGATACCGGTATTGGCATTCCTATCAACAAACAGGGAAAAATATTCGAACGTTTTTATCAGATAGAGAGTGAGCATGTAGGAAGTGGTATCGGTCTTTCACTGGTACAACGTCTGGTAGAATTGCACCATGGTCGTATCGAACTGGATAGTGAAGAGGGTAAAGGCAGTACTTTCTCTGTCTATCTGCCACAAGACATAAATACCTATAAATCCTCCGAGTTGGCTTCTAATGACACTCTGAATGAGGAAGGTCAGGTATATTCCACCAACTCGAAAGAAATGTATTTCATTGATACGGAAAAGGTCGAAAACGAAACGATCGAAGCCGGTGACAAGAAGCGTGGCACTATTCTTATTGTAGAAGACAATAATGAAATCCGCCATTATCTTAGCAGCGGACTTGCAGAACTCTTCAATACGCTGGAAGCCGGGAATGGTGAAGAAGCCTTGGAAAAACTGAAAGACAATGAAGTTGACATCATTGTAACTGATGTCATGATGCCTGTGATGGATGGTATCAAACTGTGTAAGAATGTGAAGCAAAATATCCGTACCTGTCATATTCCCGTGATTATCCTGTCTGCTAAAAGCGAAGTCAAAGACCAGATGGAAGGTCTGCAAATGGGTGCGGATGATTACATCCCGAAACCATTCTCACTTGCTATCCTGACTACGAAGATACAGAATATGATGCGTACCCGTAGACGTATGCTTGAACGGTATTCCAAATCCCTGGAAGTGGAACCGGAAAAGATTACGTTTAACGCCATGGATGAAGCTTTACTGAAACGTGCCGTAGCTATTGTAGAAAAAAACATGGATAATATTGAATTCTCTACTGACGAATTTGCCAGAGAAATGAATATGAGTCGTTCTAACCTGCATCTTAAATTGAAAGCTATCACAGGCGAATCGACTATCGATTTTATACGAAAGATCCGTTTCAACGAAGCAGCAAAGTTACTCAAGGATGGCCGCTATACAATAGCAGAAGTCAGTACAATGGTAGGATTCAATACACCGTCTTATTTTGCTACGAGTTTCAAGAAGTATTTCGGATGTTTACCCACGGAGTATATTAAGAAAATAAAAGGATAAATCAGTGAATTCCGAATATGAATCTGCCGGCTTGAGATTTATGTTCATTTCGGTTCGGAAAAGAACATAAAATGCTATTACTGATAATAATACATTACTATGCAGCTTTCAATTTATTCTCTTATT
Source organism: Bacteroides sp. MSSM.1001136sp1_RTP21357st2_D2_RTP21359_211015 (assembly GCF_040913205.1). NCBI lineage: Bacteria > Pseudomonadati > Bacteroidota > Bacteroidia > Bacteroidales > Bacteroidaceae > Bacteroides > Bacteroides sp. MSSM.1001136sp1_RTP21357st2_D2_RTP21359_211015. Next base: position 90,842 of record NZ_JBDFVF010000013.1, read on the forward strand.
AGCATTATTTATCTTATTACCAAGCGAGCTTTCGTTTGACAGTTGTTGAACGAAAGCTTGACTTTAGTTAAACTATCGTTCGACTTAAGTCAAACGAAAACTCATTAGGCAATGAAATAAATATCAATAGGGAAGCTATTACTTAAAAGTAGCCAATAAGATCATTATTGTATCTAAAAGGAGTAATATTCTACATAACGAATACTGAAAGCTAATTCCCGAAAATCTTCAACCTTTAAAGAAGAAATACATTCTTTACCCCATACAAACAAAAACATTAGACAAAAATGAAAGACTATTCAACAATACCAATAGTCGTAAAATTGTCATACTCTATATATTTGCAGAGAGAGCATTATTAATTAATAGATGAAAAAGCATACTATGAATTATTTAAACAAACTGTATTCTTACCTACTTTTATCATTAATCAGCATTCTTTTTGTGAATGCTCACCCGGCAACTATAAAACAAGATATTGACTGGCCCCAATTTATGAGTCAACAAGATATGATATGGGAAAAGTTACCCGAATATTGGTATGATTCCGCCTTTTTAGGTAACGGAAAGCTTGGGCTAATGATTTATAAAGAACCTGGAAAGAACTACTTGCGCTTAGAAACAGGCAACTGCGATGTACATGATCACCGCACTAAAAGAGATGTATTCGGAATCCCTAGACTACTTACCGGACATTTTGCCCTACATCCTAAGGGCAAAATAATCAATGGAACGATGCATCTTGACCTTTGGAATGCTGAAGTTTCAACAGATATTACGACAACTAAAGGAGTCATCCACTTGCGAAGTTTTGTCCATGCGGATGAAATGATGATAATAGTAAAAGCAACAACAGAAGGAGACGAACATGACTTCCAATGGGAATGGATAGCAGCTGAAGCTAATAGTCCTCGTTATTTGATTTTCAAAAGACAAGGAAAAGCCAATAAAATACCAAAAGATTACGAACTTAATCCGACAGCAAAAATCAGTAATGAGAAAGAAGTCAATCTATCTGTCCAGAAATTATTGGCAGGAGGAGAAACGAGCATTGGATGGCAAGAAACACATAACCCCGAAACAGAACGCACCTTATGGATAAACCTAACACATACATATCCTCAAAACAATTCGAGTGAAATATGCAAAGCTGAAATCCGAAAAGCTATACGTAAAGGTTATCACCCCATGCAAAAAACACATCGTAAATGGTGGAATACTTTCTATCCTAGTAGTTTCATAACACTGCCGGAAGCACAAAAAGAAAACTTCTACTGGATACAGATGTATAAATTAGCCTCTGCAACACGTGGTGATCGTGCTCTAATAGATAACACAGGCCCGTGGCTAACCGAAACCCCATGGCCGAATGTCTGGTGGAATCTCAATGTTCAACTTACCTATTGGGCACTGAATACTTCCGACCATCTAGATCTGGCAGCTTCTTTAGAAAATGCCCTCTACAATCATATAGATCAGTTACGCCTCAACATTCCCAAAGCTTACCGCCATAACTCATTAGGAATAGGGGTTGCTTCCAATTTGGAATGTATGACTACAGAAGTAGGAATTCCAGGAAAAGGCAAAGCTCAAGTAGGACTACTTCCATGGGCCTGTCACAACCTATGGCTTATCTACCGACATAAAATGGATGATGATATTTTACGAAATAAATTATTTCCTTTATTAAAAGAATCAATCAACTACTATTTGCATTTCCTGAAAGAAGGAGACGATGGAAAACTTCATCTCCCAGCAACTTACTCCCCCGAATATGACACCGTGGAAGATTGCAATTTCGACCTCGCTCTGCTACGTTGGGGATGCCAAACACTACTAGAATCAGCCCATCGTCTGAATATCCAAGATTCATTGATTGAGACATGGAAAAATGTGCTTCTTAAACTGACTCCTTACCCCACAGACGAGAATGGATTACTTATCGGAAAAGATATGCCGTATGCTTTCTCACACAGACATTATTCACATTTACTTGCTATTTATCCTCTATACTTAATTAATAAAGAACAACCGAATGATATTGAAATGATTGAGAAATCATTGTCTTTTTGGCAAAGCAAGCCCACAGCTCTCCTAGGTTACTCATGCACAGGAGCATCTTCCATTTCCTCTGCTATCGGAAAGGGAGACGATGCACTAGCCTATCTAAATAAATTATTTGGTAAATTTCTTAGTTCGACGACTATGTATAAAGAAAGTGGGCCAGTTATTGAGACACCTTTATCTGCCGCCCAAAGCATTCACGATATGTTATTACAGAGTTGGGGGGGAAAGATTCGCATTTTCCCAGCTATCCCCGCTACATGGAAAGACATTGCTTATTCAGGTCTGCGCACGGAAGGGGCATTTAAAGTATCTGCCAGTAGAAAGCAAGGAAAGACACAATTTATCCATATTAAAAGTCTGGCAGGAGAGCCTTGCATTGTAACGACTGATATAGTTAACCCTATTTTTGAAGGAAAAAGAAACTTCACTATACAATCATTCCCAAACAACACCTTCCAAATTGATTTAAAGAAAGGAGAAGAGGTCTTCATTTCCCCCCAAGGAGAAAAGCCAGATTTTATCATTTCTCCGATTCCTCATACTTCTAAAAATCATTATGGATTAAAAATCATTCACCAGAGGAGGTAAAAATGTACAAAACCAACCTTGTAAACACTGGTAGATTAGATTACATTATGATACATAAAAAGCCTGCTATCAGATCCGTAACAGGCTTTTTAGACAGAAGTAATATATGATTCAACAAATTTAATATCAAAAAAATCATTTTTGAACAAAGTGTGAACAAGCCAGACTGTAGTCTATAATTTAATAAGCTAATTTTGCAAACAGTAAAATATAACTTTTAATAATTAAAACCTAATAAAGTATGAAGAACATCTTCTTTATTTGTATGTTCGCAACCGTTGCTTTTACCGGATGCGTAGATGATGATGATGACTTATTAACAGGTGAAGTTAGTCCAGGAGTAGAAATACTTCCTGAAAACAAACCTAATGAAGTTGTAGACTCAAAGTTATTTGAGATCATTAACCTCGATTACCCAGGATTAGAGAAAGTGAAAAAATTCTATGAAAATGGAGAATACTATTATGCAGCTAACGAATTACTAGAGTATTATAGAACAAGAGTAGACGTAAACAACCCTAATGTCAACTTGATTAACCCAACAATTTCCGAGAAAGATCAACGCATTGCCGATCAAGCACTTGAACATCGTTTCTATGTAAAAGGATTCGCCGAAAGTGTAGATGAAGTAACTAAACTAGAAACATATTATTCTTTCTATGATGCATCTGCAAAGAAAATAGATTGGAATGCCAACGAAGATAAACAGAAAAAAGAGCAAGAATTCAGATACCAACTTCATCGCCATCAATGGATGCTTCCCCAAGCAAAAGCATACCGTATTAGTAAAGATGAAAAATATATCCAATCATGGATTGAAGCATATGGCAGTTGGATCGAAACATTCCCATATACTCCCGGAACCATATTCCCACCAGCTGGCGGTTCCGAAAATGATGTAGACTATCAATGGAAAGGCCTACAAGTAGCAGAAAGAGTTCTTTCCCAAGTAGACATTATGCCCTATTTTATTCATTCCACAAATTTCACTCCGGAATGGCTTTCTACTTTCTTGGTTGCATTTGAAAAAGAGGTAGAGTGTATTCGATTGAATTATTATCAAAGTGGCAATATCTTAATTTCTCAATATCAAGCCGTAGCCACTGCTGGCATGCTAATGCCGGAATTTAAGAATGCATCAACATGGGCTACAGAAGGAACACAAGGATTAAACGAATCATTAGACACACAATTTAATGATGATGGAGTGGAATATGAGTTAGATTTTAGCTATCATACTGCTGCCATTAGTGACTTCCGAGAAATATATCTTATAGCTCAAGCTAACAACAAAACTAATTTATTGTCTCCCAGCTACATCAGCAAACTAAAGAAAGCAACAGAATTTGTTATGGATATGATTTACCCTAATTATACTATAGACAATTTCAATGATACCCGTTCAGCTTCATATTCTAAAAGCACTTTGTTGAATAGGCTAAAGGAATATTCTGCTATGTATCCTGACAATAATGAGCTATTATGGGTAGCAACAGAAGGAAAGAACGGAAGTAAACCTTCATACACAACTAAAGCTTATAGCACCTCTGGTTATTATATGTTACGCAGCGGTTGGGATAAAGATGCAACCATGATGATTCTAAAGAACAACTACAATCCTACCAATCAATGGCACTGCCAACCTGACAATGGAACCTTCGGTTTATACCGCAAAGATCGTAACTTCTTCCCTGATGCAGGTGTATTTACCTACAATACTGGAGCTGCTCGTACTAAATACGCTTCAACTGTTAATCATAATACAATGACTATTATGAGTAAAACCATTGGAGTTGCTAAGCCAACCGGCCAAGGTGGCGTAATGGAAGGAAAAATGATCAAATTAGAAACTAAAAATAATGTAGACATTTTAGTTACGGAAAACCAACAATCAGATGACATCACCCACCGTAGAACTGTATTCTTTGTTAATCAGAAATTCTTTGTGATTGTAGACGAAGGTTATGGCGCATCTACGCTTGGTACTAAGACAAATATAAATTTCCATCTGCTTAGTGATAAAGATACTCCTTCTGTATTTGACAAAAATCTGCAAACATCTGTAAACAATAATAAGTATTATCAGGCATACACTAATTTTGCTAGTAATAATATTTTTGCTGGCACATTTACAGAAACGAGTCAAGATCTAACAGCCAAAGCATTATCTACAACAGATGTGACCAATGTAGTATCTACAAACACAGACAAAGAAGATGGTCCTATACGTCTAGGCTACCAAATCACTCTTCGTCAGCCTAAAATTACGCCTATTGAAATCAGCGCAACCCGCTATATAACAATTCTCTGCCCATTTGAAAACGATACAGAACGGGAGGAGCTGAAAGTTGATGCCAAATTTACTGATAATGAAGATGGAACGGCTGGAACGTTCCATTCAGAAGGGGTATCTATTCAAGTCACAGTCAAAGGTACAGTGTACGATCTTTCTTCAAAATAAATCTAATAATCATATAATATGAAATCTAAATTACTAAAAGACATTTCTCATTTTTTAGGTGTCTTGATGGCAGTTGTATTAGTCATGACCTATACATCTTGTTCAGATGAGGATACCACTGACACTACTGGTTTCGCACTTTATTATTTAGGCATGACCGATATAGGTCCATCTATGAGCGGGATCATTTCAGAGCCTTCTTACAAAGGGAGCGTTCCTTCCGATTTTACAATCACAAGCATCACATTAAACGGTGAACCTTATATGGGTAGTGATTTTATTATCAATAAAGAAACCGGTGCTATTGAAATCAATAGTGCAAAAGACACACCGATAGGCTTATATAAAATTTCCATTTCATGTATGGCTGGTGGTTCGTATCATGAGTACAAGGATATTGTAGAAGTAAACATGATGAAACCTGTACCGGATGGCATCACTGTAGAACCTAATGAAATTCAAATAGAATACAGCATTGTTTCAGATGCAGAAAGCACGGAAGAATTACCTACAGCACAAGTTAAGACTGATGGTAATCATGTATCTATTACCAAATATGAAATAGCAAAAAGTGACATTTCTTCATTCTTCAATATCTCCCAAACAGGAGAAATTACAATTGTAAGAGGAAGCGATATTGCACCTGGAATACATACTCTTTCATTAAAACTCACTACCGGCGCATCGTCTGAAGATGAAGGAATCTTTGAGAATGCATTGACTATCAATGTCACATCTAAACCTTTAGGATTAACTTATGAACCTAACGAAGGATTGATAGAAGCTGAAACAGCGGAAGGACCCGAAACCACTTTCAAAAGTGAAGCTCCAATGCTAAAAGGCTCTTTGGAAAATATAGCCTATTCTATTAAAAGCATCGAACCATCAACGGATAAAATTAAAATTGATCCGACAACAGGTGTACTCTCTGTCGACAAACATCACGGCTTTGAAATAGGTCAGGAATATGTAATATCTGTAAAAGTAGCAAATAAATATGCTACAGATGGAGTATCATTTAACAATGTATATACTCTTAAAGTAGTAAACAGAATTGTACCTGTAGCAAACTTTAGCTATCCTGTGAATGTAGAAATATATGAATCATCACCATTAAAAGTAACTCCTGATGAAGGACTTGAAGGAGATGGGATTACGTTCACATTAAAGGATGATCTAAATAAACAGTTGTCTATTGACAAAAATGGAGTAGTATCTGCAAAGAAAGGCCACACCATACCAAACGGAGACTATACCATTACAGTGACTGCATCTAATACTAAAAATTCAAAAGAAGCGTCATTCAACTTAAAGGTTAAGAATAATCCGAATAAATTTAGCTTCATACGCTACGGAAATAACATTGGGGTAGATGCAATAAGCAATGCCAATCAATTTAGAATCACAGTAGATAAAGCAGCCGATGCTGCTACGATTCTAAGTAAATTCACAATAGAAGCTCCTACTACAGATATCACAGGAAAAAATGTACGATGGAGTATCAGAAACGGAAAGAACTGTGATAAGTTGGAAATAGATGAAAATGGTAAGATTTCATTTGCAAATGCTATATGGCCAGGATTAGATGCAACAGATCCAGTAGCCACAAATGGTTCAGGATTCTTCTTTGTTACAGCCACTGTTGGTGAAGACAAAGATTCTGAATTCTCACTGGAAGTACCTGTCTTTATACATTATGACTTGGTTATAGCTGGTGTTCATGTATTATATAATCCATTTGTATTCCAAGTTAATCCAAAAACAATTGGTAATAGTACTTATTCTGAAAAACCAATTATTAAAGGTATAGATGCGGAAGCTTTATCATTGTTCACTTTAGACTACAGACGTTCATTTAACTATACGGCAATTAGCGGTACATTTACCAATGGCGATCCTAAAACTTCTAACTTCCTGAACACTCTCTGGACTAAATTCGGAGAAGACTCTGGTAGAGGGGTTAACACAGGTTCCAGGAATGCTATTTCCTATTATGCCAATATAGAGAAAAATAAAAACACTTTAAGTTATGCTATAGGATATGTTGATCCTACTAACGGGCTTGCCCTCAAATTGAATCCTAATAAATGGGTTTTAGACGGAGAGTATCCTAATGGTATATTCACAGGTCAGATGACTTTCGATAAAACTGGAGCAGATCCTCAAAAAGGTAGTCAGGTGTTCCCGCTAATCATCTGGTTCGATCCTAACTTCTAAATACTAATACGTTAAAAATAGAAATTATGTATAACATAAACAATCTAATTAAATCAATAAGCATAAGAGGGTATTTCACCCTCTTAGCACTGATAGTCACAATCAGCGTATATGCTCAAGAATTAACTTTAAAAGGTGTTATTGTAGACGAAACAGACACACCTCTTATTGGAGCAACTATACAAGCTAAAGGCACCTCGACAGGAGCTATCACAGATTTTGATGGAAAATTTACTCTAAAAGCAAAAAAAGGAGCTACAATTTCTATCTCTTACATTGGTTATAAAACACAAGAACTAAAATTCAATGGTCAAAGATCCATTAATATAAAAATGGTTCCAGATAACCAGGCACTAGATGAGGTAGTAGTAGTTGGATATGGCGCGATGAAACGTAGCGATTTGACAGGTTCTGTTGCTTCTGTTGCTGCCAAAGATATTGAAGGATTTCAAACAAGTTCTGTAGCAGGTGCATTAGGTGGACAAATAGCCGGAGTGCAAATCACATCTACAGATGGTACTCCTGGTGCAGGGTTCAACATCAACATTCGTGGTGTAGGAAGTCTGACAGGTGATTCAAGCCCGCTCTACATTGTAGACGGTTTTCAGGTAGACGACATTGATTATTTATCAAATTCAGATATTGAATCTATTGAAGTACTTAAAGACGCTTCATCTTCTGCCATTTATGGTGCACGTGCAGCAAATGGTGTTGTGATGATTACAACAAAATCAGGAAAAAGCGGGAAACCACAAATTAGCTATAATGGTTCTGCAAGTTATCGTAAAATCTCTAAAACATTGGATGTATTATCTCCCTACGAATTTGTGAAATTACAGGGTGAAGTTAATAATGATCTCTTGAGCAGTTACATTTCTGACAAAGAATTTGATGATGCCGGAAAACCAATTAGATACCATTCATTAGAAGATTATGTAGGCGTAAAAGGAGTAGATTGGCAAGAAGAGACTTTCAACCCGACTTGGTCTCAAGATCATAATTTCTCTCTTAGAGGTGGTAGCAATGATACACAATATAATGCGGCTTTTTCTCGCTATGTAGAAAACGGTATCTTCAACAACAGCGGTTTTGACAAAACAACAGCTAAGTTTCGTATAGATCAAAAGATTAATAAAAATATATCGTTCAATGCAACTATTAACTATGCTTTAACTAATCGTAAAGGTGTAGGAACAACAGCTGATTCCGGACGCTTCAATATGTTAGCTCAGATACTTAGCGCACGTCCCACAGGTGGAAATAAGCTAACCGACGAAGAATTATTGCATTCGGCCATTGACCCGGAAATGCTAGAAACAGGCGAAAGCCTAGCACAGGTTAATCCTGTTATGCAAACTCAATCTGTAACTAACAATAAACGTGGCGAAATGTGGTCTGGAAATGCATCTGTAAGCTGGCAGATCATACAAGGACTTACTTTTAAGAGTGCCGGGACATATAATACAACCAATAGCCGCACTGACATTTTTTATAAAAATGGCTCTAAGGAAGCATATCGTAATGGTGAACAACCTTATGGACGTACAACCATGCAACGCGATGTACGCTGGACCAACTTTAATACTTTAACCTGGAAACAAAAGGTAAAGAAACATAATTATGATGTCATGCTAGGACACGAAGTATCCTACAAAAGTACAGAATATTTGTTAGGTGAAGCAATGGGATTCCCTTTCGATCAAATGGAAAATGACAACATGGGGCTAGGTGCAACTCCAAGTAAGGTTGAAAGTACTTACTATGATAAAACGTTATTATCATTTTATGCACGTGCTAACTATAATTACGACAATCGTTATCTATTTACAGCAACAGTACGTGCCGATGGTTCTACGGTATTCTCATCAAATAAGAAATGGGGATTCTTCCCTTCTTTCTCTGCAGCGTGGCGTGTATCAGAAGAAGCATTCATGAAAGATATTAAATGGATTTCAAATTTCAAAATTCGTTTAGGTTGGGGTACAGTAGGAAATGACAATATACCTAACTATCTATCTCTGGACCTATATGAAGCAAATAAATATGGCATAGGCAATAGTAGTGTTACTGTTTTAAATCCTAAACAACTTAGAAATAAGAATTTGAAATGGGAAGGATCAAACACTACTAACTTAGGTATTGACTTAGGTTTCTTTGACAACCGCCTAAATTTAACCGCTGAATTCTTTATCAAGAATACAAAAGACTTGCTATTGTCACAATCACTGGCACATATTACAGGATTTGACTCACAAATGCAAAACGTAGGAAAAATTCAAAATAAGGGTATTGAATTAAGTTTAAACAGCACCAATATTCAAACTCGGAATTTTACTTGGCAAACCAACTTTAATATATCATTCATCAGGAATACATTGAAGTCACTGGCGTCAGGAGTAAACTACATGCAAGCACGTTCTGGCTTTGATAGCAATTTCACTTCATATGATTATATGGCTATTGTCGGACAATCGCTTGGTCTGATTTACGGATATGAATTTGATGGTATTTATCAATATTCAGATTTTTATTCAGTTCCGGGTTCCAGCACTTTAATATTAAAGGAAGGCGTAACAAGCAATCCAAGTCTTGGAAACAGATTGTCTCCGGGAGCAGTTAAATATAAAGATCAAGATGGTGATGGAGTAATAACAACTAAAGACCGTACTGTTATCGGTAATGCTTTGCCTAAATGGTATGGTGGTATCACTAACACATTCAACTATAAAGGTATTGATTTTAGCTTTATGTTGCAATTCAATTACGGCAATGACATTTATAATGCAACCCGTTTGTATGCAACTCAAACCAATACACAACGTAGAAACCAATTAGCAGAAGTAGCAGACCGTTGGAGTCCGACAAACGCTTCAAACAAGGTACCTCGCTACAATGGATACGTAGTAAACGATGTGTATTCACGATTTGTAGAAGATGGTTCTTTCCTACGTTTAAAGAATATAACACTAGGATATACACTGCCTCATAAATGGACTCGTAGTTTCCATGTATCCAAACTTCGCGTATATGCTACCGGACAAAATCTCTTCTGCCTTAACAACTATAGCGGATATGATCCGGAAGTAAGTACAGCCAGCAAAAGTCCTATGACTCCCGGACTGGATTGGGGTGCTTATCCTAAGAGTAGAGTATTTACATTTGGTATTGATTTACAGTTCTAATATGAGAAAATAATATGAAGAAATTAATATATTACATAGCAATGTCCATTCTGTGCATTTTACCTTATTCATGCTCATTAGATGAAGAGGCAAGAAGCGAAATGGAAAAGAAGAATTACATGACTAATGCTAAAGAAGCACAAGATGTTCTATTAGGAGTATATCGTACAACTGTTGAAGATGCTGCATACGGGTATCATCTATCTTTCTTGTTCAACATGGGAACAGATATATCTCAAGGAGAAGGTTCCGATATAACGAATTATCGTATCATTGTCAATAACGCTTTTCCTACTACCCAAGTAGAAATTCAACAAACATGGCAAGTTCTTTATAAAGGTATCTACAGAGCAAACGACTTCCTGGAACGTATTAGTGGAAAAATAGAGACTTATAATACTACTGATAAAAAAATCGCAACTCTTTATATAGCCGAAGCCAGAGCGTTAAGAGCCATGTTCTATTTCGAGTTAGTTCGTCGTTATGGAAATATTCCTTTGATTACCAGTACAGAGATGTCTTATCAAGCTCCTACTACTTTTACACAGGCTACTCCTGATAAAGTATATGAATTTATTGAAGACGATCTTCTTTATGCTAGTGAAGTCCTACCATATGCAATCGACGATCAGCTTCGTGAGAACACATCATATCGTTTTAGTAAAGGGGCAGCACTTGGGCTCTTGGCAAAAGTGTATGCTACATGGGCAGGATATCCTGTACAAAATACAGCAAAATGGGAAGATGCTGCCAAAACAGCACGTATCCTCATCGAATCCGGCAAACATTCATTACTGCGCAATTATGAAAAGTTATGGGAAAATACTTGTAGCAGTGTATGGGATCCAACAGAAAGCTTAATCGAGATTTCATTCTATTCTCCTACCGTATCTGGTTCTGGAGATCCTGTAGGGCGTATCGGCAAATGGAATGGAGTAAAAACAACAGCTATCGCCGGTGTACGAGGTAGTTGTGCAGGAAATATGAAAGTAGTCCATACATTCGTGCTCGATTGGAGAGACGGCAAAAATGCAAATGACAAACGTCGCGATCTATCAGTAGCAAACTATAAGTATGATGACGATTACGTATTATGGGCTAAAGGTAAAAGTGACACGGAAGAATCTGCAAAATTAAAAGACCAAGATCCCACTCAAGCTCAAAAAGAAAAACAAAACTATACACCAGCCAAATGGGATCTTATAAAATACCAAAAGACAGGTGGGGTTATCAATAACGATAAATCTAACGCAAACTGGTATTTCTTACGTTATGCAGATGTATTACTCATCTATGCCGAAGCGCTGAATGAATGGAAACATGGTCCTACCACAGAAGCTTATGCTGCAATTAACGAAGTTCGTCGTCGTGGATATGGATATCCTAGCAATACAGGAAGCTGCGACCTTTCAAACTTAAATGAAGAAACTTTCCGTGAAGCAGTCAGAAAAGAACGTGCGTATGAATTAGCATTTGAAGGTCATCGTCGTATGGATTTAGTTCGCTGGGGCATCTATTATGAAACTATACAAAAAACGAATGCTGCTTTAGCAAACTGGTGGGATTCTGCAGATAATTACAGATATTTGTTATATAAATATACAGAGAAAAACAAACATGAATTACTGCCTATTCCACAACGTGAAAAGGACTTGTGTATTCAGTTCAAACAAAACCCTGGTTGGTAACAAAATCTCTATAACTTCTCTCCAATATGCCTTAAATAGGGCATATTGGAGATATTTAAAACCTTTTTCAACAAAATCAAAACTTGAAAAGCTCTATTTAAACGCCTTTTCGACAATCCTGTAACACAAAATTAGGTCTTTCGCCTACTTTTGCATCAGTTACAAAACTTCTAAAAACAATCACTTAAAATGAATAACATGAAAAAGAAACTTGTTCTCTTTGCTTCGGTTAGTATTGCACTCGCGTCGTGCCAGACAACCCCAAAGGAAGACTACAGTTGGATAAAAAAAGGACTGGATGTAGCTTCTGCCCAATTACAACTTTCTGCTGAAGAGGTTAGTGGTACAGGGATGTTGCCACGCTCCATCCGTACCGGCTATGACATGGATTTCCTTTGCCGTCAGTTGGAAAGAGATTCATTAACATTTAAAGATTCCCTACGTGCACAACCTACTGCCGAGCAATTAGGCAAACGTCGCCTCTGCAACGTTTATGACTGGACGAGCGGTTTCTTCCCCGGTTCATTATGGTATGCATACGAACTGACAGGAAACGATACACTGAAAACTCAAGCAATCGAATATACCAATCTTCTGAATCCGGTACGCTATTATAAAGGTACACATGATTTGGGATTTATGGTCAACTGTAGCTACGGCAATGCAGAACGTCTTTCACCTAACGATACCATCGCTGCTGTGATGAGAGAAACTGCCGATAACCTTTGCGGTCGTTTCAATGATTCTATCGGTGCTATCCGTTCATGGGATTTCGGAACATGGAACTTCCCGGTTATCATCGACAATATGATGAACCTTGATCTTCTGTTCAATGTAGCAAAAGCAACAGGCGACAATAGATATAAAGACATCGCTATCAAACATGCCATGACAACGATGCATAATCACTTCCGCCCGGATTATACTTGCTGGCATGTAGTAAGCTATAACAGCGATGGTACAGTAGAACGAAAACAAACCCACCAAGGCAAGAACGATGATTCTTCATGGGCACGCGGACAGGCATGGGCTGTGTACGGATATACCGCTTGTTTCCGCGAAACAAATGATAGTATCTTCCTGAACTTTGCAAAGGATATAGCTGATATGATTATGGATCGCGTAAAAACAGACGACGCTATTCCTTATTGGGATTATGATGCTCCTGTAACCAAAGAAACTCCACGCGATGTATCTGCTGCTTCTGTCACTGCTTCTGCAATGATCGAACTAAGCACAATGGTTCCCGATGGACAGAAATATCTGGATTATGCGGAAAAAATTCTGAAGAGTCTGTCAAGTGATGCATATCTTGCAAAAGTGGGTGACAATCAAGGATTCATTTTGATGCATTCCGTAGGTTCACTGCCCAATGGTTCTGAAATCGACACTCCACTGAACTATGCTGACTACTATTATCTGGAAGCATTGAAGAGATTCATGGATCTGAAAGGTATCAACTACAAAGATATCTAATACATAAAATTATAACACCTATTATATCATGAATAAAACTTTAAAGTACATCGTTCTGCTTGCAATCGCATGTTTCGTAAGCAAGGGTTATGCCCAAGAACTGAAAAGCGAAGTCTTTTCTCTTCTTAACCTAGACTATCCGGGACTGGAGAAAGTAAAAGCTTTGCATCAGGAGGGTAAAGATGAGGATGCTGCCAAAGCATTGCTGGACTATTACCGTGCACGTACCAACGTAAAAACTCCGGATATCAATCTGAACAAGGTGACTATCAGCAAAGAAGAACAGCAATGGGCGGATGACGGATTGAAACATACATTCTTCGTACATAAAGGTTATCAACCTTCTTACAATTATGGAGAAGATATCAACTGGCAATACTGGCCGGTGAAAGATAATGAGCTCCGCTGGCAGTTGCACCGTCACAAATGGTTCACTCCAATGGGTAAAGCTTACCGTATATCCGGTGATGAAAAATATGCTAAAGAATGGGCACACCAGTATATCGACTGGATTAAAAAGAATCCATTGGTGAAGATGGACAAGAAAGAATATGAGCTGGTAAGTGATGGAAAAATCAAAGGTGAAGTAGAAAACGTACGTTTTGCATGGCGTCCTCTGGAAGTGAGTAATCGTCTGCAAGACCAGACTTCACAGTTCCAGTTATTCCTTCCCTCCCCTTCTTTCACTCCGGACTTCCTGACAGAATTCCTAGTGAACTATTACAAACATGCTGTACATATCCTTGCTAATTACTCGGATCAAGGCAACCACTTACTGTTTGAAGCTCAACGCATGATTTATGCAGGTGCCTTTTTCCCTGAATTCAAAGATGCTCCGGCTTGGAGAAAAAGTGGTATCGACATTCTGAACCGTGAAATTCACGTACAGGTATACGAAGATGGCGGACAGTTCGAACTTGACCCACATTATCATCTGGCAGCTATTAACATTTTCTGTAAAGCCTTAGGTATCGCAGATACTAACGGATTCCGTAAGGAATTCCCTCAAGATTATTTGGATACCATTGAAAACATGATTATGTTCTATGCAAACATTTCTTTCCCTGATTACACCAATCCATGTTTCAGCGACGCCAAGTTGACAACAAAGAAAGAAATGGTGAAAAACTACAAGTCATGGAGTAAACTGTTCCCGAAGAACCAGGCAATCAAATACTTTGCTACAGAAGGAAAAGAAGGTGCATTGCCGGATTATATGTCTAAAGGTTTCCTGAAATCAGGCTTCTTTGTATTCCGTAATTCATGGGGAATGGATGCTACCCAAATGGTAGTAAAGGCAGGTCCGAAAGCTTTCTGGCACTGTCAGCCGGATAATGGTACATTTGAACTTTGGTTCAACGGCAAGAATTTGTTCCCGGATTCTGGTTCGTATGTATACGCCGGTGAAGGCGAAGTAATGGAACAACGCAACTGGCACCGTCAGACTTGTGTTCACAACACAGTAACCCTGGACAACAAGAATCTCGATACAACAGAATCTGTTACTAAGTTGTGGCAACCGGAAGGTGCTATCCAGACTTTAGTGACTGAAAATCCGAGTTACAAGAATCTGAAACACCGTCGTTCTGTTTTCTTCGTTGATAACACTTACTTTGTCATTGTAGATGAAATGGCAGGTAGCGGTAAAGGTTCTATCAATCTCCACTATCAGATGCCGAAAGGAGAAATTGCCAACAGCCGCGAAGACATGACGTTCCTGACACAGTTTGAGGATGGAAGCAACATGAAACTGCAATGCTTCGGCCCTGCTGGCATGAGTATGAAGAAAGAACTAGGATGGTGTTCAACTGCTTATCGCAAACGCTACAAACGTATGAATGTATCGTTCAACGTGAGAAAAGACGGCGAAGAAGCTGTACGTTACATCACTGTTATCTACCCGGTTAAGAAAAGCGCAGATGCCCCTAAATTTGACGCTAAATTCAAGAACAAAGCGTTCGATGAAAACGGTCTGGAAGTAGAAGTGAAAGTAAACGGAAAGAAACAGTCATTAAAATACAAACTATAAAAAGCCTCAAAGCCTCTCCCTGCCCCTTTTCTTGGGAGAGGCTTCTTATCATTATGGAAAACTATTACACCTCCTCTACCCTACTCTTCCCATTGGCAGCACTAAGCCTCGTTTCTTGCAACAGCCAAAAGAAAGAAGAAGTCAGACAGCCGAACATCATCTTCATGATGACGGATGATCACACCACTCAAGCAATGTCCTGTTATGGAGGCAATCTGATCCAAACTCCTAATATGGATCGGATTGCCAATGAAGGTATTCGCTTTGATAATTGTTACGCTGTCAATGCTCTTTCGGGACCTTCACGTGCTTGCATCCTCACCGGCAAGTTCAGTCACGAGAATGGTTTTACCGATAATGCAAGTACATTCAACGGCGATCAACAGACATTCCCCAAACTTCTTCAGCAAGCCGGATACCAGACTGCCATGATCGGCAAATGGCACCTCATCAGCGAACCGCAAGGTTTCGACCATTGGAGTATCCTTAGCGGCCAACATGAGCAAGGTGACTATTACGATCCTGATTTCTGGGAAGACGGAAAACATATCGTAGAAAAAGGATATGCTACGGATATTATTACCGACAAAGCAATTAAATTCCTTGAAGGACGGGACAAGAACAAACCGTTCTGCATGATGTATCACCAGAAAGCCCCACACCGTAACTGGATGCCCGCTCCCCGTCATTTAGGCATATTCAATAATACAACTTTCCCGGAACCGGCTAATCTGTTCGACGACTACGAAGGTCGTGGAAGAGCTGCTCGCGAGCAGGATATGTCTATCGAGCACACGTTGACAAACGACTGGGATCTCAAATTGATGACTCGTGAAGAGATGCTGAAAGATACAACCAACCGTCTTTATAGTGTATATAAACGTATGCCTATTGAAGTTCAGGATAAATGGGATTCTGTATACGCCGGGCGCATTGCCGAATACCGCAAAGGTGACTTGAAAGGCAAATCTTTAATCAGCTGGAAATATCAACAATATATGCGCGATTATCTGGCTACGGTTCTGGCAGTAGACGAAAATATCGGCCGACTACTGAATTATCTCGAAAAGATTGGTGAACTGGACAATACAATCATTGTCTACACCTCCGACCAGGGTTTCTTCCTTGGAGAACATGGCTGGTTTGACAAACGCTTCATGTATGAAGAATGTCAGCGCATGCCTCTTATCATCCGTTACCCGAAAGCAATCAAAGCAGGAAGTACCAGTAATGCAATCAGCATGAATGTAGACTTTGCTCCTACCTTCCTCGACTTTGCCGGAGTAGATATCCCGTCAGATATTCAAGGAGCTTCTTTGAAACCGATATTGGTCAACGAAGGCAAAACCCCGGCCGACTGGCGTAAAGCTGCTTATTACCATTATTACGAGTACCCTGCAGAACACTCTGTAAAACGTCACTATGGTATCCGTACACAAGATTTCAAACTGATTCATTTCTACAACGATATTGACGAATGGGAAATGTATGACATGAAAGCTGATCCGAGAGAGATGAACAACGTCTTCGGCAAACCGGAGTATGCTAAAGTACAAAAAGAGCTGATGGAGCTACTTCAGGACACTCAAAAACAGTACAAAGATACTGACCCGGATGAAAAGGAAAAAGTCCTCTTTAAAGGTGATCGCCGACAAATGCAAAACCGCTAAGAGGAGGACATATAAATAAGAATTAATATGCTTCATTATTAGTTTACCGAATAAATTAGATAAAACCATGGATAGAAGAAAGTTTTTAAAAAACACAGGCTGGTCTTTCCTCGGATTGGCAGCTTCAGGCAGTTTGCTGGGTTCTTGCGCAGCTGGAAGCAAAGAAGCAAAAAAGATTATGCCGTCAGCCAGTAACCTCAAAATGTACTGGGGCGACTTACATAACCATTGCAACATCACATACGGACACGGCGACATGCGCGACGCTTTTGAAGCAGCGAAAGGACAATTGGATTTTGTCAGTGTCACTCCTCATGCTATGTGGCCGGATATTCCCGGAGCAGATGATCCCCGCCTGAAATGGGTGATTGATTATCACACAGGAGCTTTCAAACGTTTGCGTGAAGGCGGTTATGAGAAGTACGTAAAAATGACGAATGAATATAATAAAGAAGGTGAATTCCTTACTTTTGTCGGATACGAGGCCCACAGCATGGAACATGGTGACCATGTTGCATTGAATTATGATCTCGACGCACCGCTTGTGGAATGTACTTCTATCGAAGACTGGAAACAGAAGGCAAAAGGACACAAAGTATTTATTACTCCACATCACATGGGTTACCAGGGCGGCTATCGCGGTTACAACTGGAAATGCTTTACCGAAGGAGATATTACCCCATTCGTAGAAATGTATTCCCGTCATGGTCTGGCAGAAAGCGATCAGGGAGATTATCCTTATCTACACGATATGGGTCCGCGCCAATGGGAAGGAACCATTCAATATGGTCTTGAATTAGGCAACAAATTCGGTATCATGGCTTCTACCGATCAACATTCCGGTTATCCGGGAAGCTATGGCGACGGTCGTATCGGTGTCATGGCTCCGTCATTGACTCGCGACGCTATTTGGGAAGCTCTCCGCACCCGCCATGTATGTGCCGCAACCGGTGATAAAATTATTATCGACTTCCGCCTCAACGACGCTTTCATGGGTGACGTGGTTCGCGGTAACAGCCGCCGTATCTATCTGAACGTTACAGGTGAAAGCTGTATCGACTATGTAGATATTGTCAAGAACGGACAGATTTTAGCTCGCATGAATGGCCCGCTGACTCCGATTGCCCCGGAAGGTGATACGGTACGTTGCAAAGTTAAAGTTGATTTTGGTTGGAATCGTGAAGAGAAATACGTACATTGGCAGGGTAAACTGTCCGTGGACAAAGGACAGATCCATAGTGTAACTCCTTGTTTCCGTGGCGCAGCGTTCACTTCTCCGCAAGAAGGTGAAACTGAATTCCACACGCATGTCAACCGTATCGTATCCGTTGGCAACAAGGAAACCGAACTGGATATGTATAGCAGCAAAAATCCGAATACGACTACAGCAGCCATGCAAGCCGTCATTCTGGATGTGGAAATGCCCAAAGACGGTAAGATCATTGCCGAATTCAATGGCAAGAAGTTTGAACATACGTTGGGCGAGTTGCTCAAAGGTTCACGTTCACACTTCATGATCGGTTGGTTGAGCGAGGCGATCCTTTTCAATCGTGCTATGCCGGAAAGCTGTTTCACTTTGGAACACTACATGGAAGATAAAGAGCCGCAACGTGATACGGACTACTACTATGTACGCGTTCGCCAACGTGACGGACAATGGGCTTGGAGTTCACCGATTTGGGCAGAAAGAGTGTGATTTTTTTAAGTATTAAGTATTACTTGGTGATATGGAAAAAGAATACGCTATAGGAATTGACCTTGGCGGAACTTCTGTAAAATACGCCCTAATTGATAATGAAGGCGTATTTTACTTTCAAGGGAAGTTACCGTCGAAAGCCGATGTATCAGCAGAAGCTGTCATCGGACAGTTGGTTACTGCTATCAATGAAGTGAAAGCCTTTGCACAGGAACAAGGCTACAAAATCAATGGTATAGGAATCGGTACACCGGGCATCGTAGATTCTACAAACCGCATAGTTCTGGGAGGTGCGGAAAACATCAACGGTTGGGAAAACATACATCTGGCGGACCGCATTGAAAAGGAAACCGGATTCCCGGCTTTATTAGGAAATGATGCCAATCTGATGGGATTAGGAGAAACAA
The DNA here is from genome assembly GCF_040913205.1 of Bacteroides sp. MSSM.1001136sp1_RTP21357st2_D2_RTP21359_211015. NCBI lineage: Bacteria > Pseudomonadati > Bacteroidota > Bacteroidia > Bacteroidales > Bacteroidaceae > Bacteroides > Bacteroides sp. MSSM.1001136sp1_RTP21357st2_D2_RTP21359_211015. Next base: position 110,323 of record NZ_JBDFVF010000013.1, read on the forward strand.
TGTATGGAGCCGGACAGGGAGCCACTCATGTTGTTTTCCTAACAGTAGGAACAGGCATTGGCGGTGCAGTAGTCATCGATGGCAAATTGTTCAACGGTTATGCCAACCGGGGGACAGAACTGGGGCACGTGCCTCTCATTGCCAATGGCGAACCTTGTGCCTGTGGTTCCGTCGGCTGTCTGGAACATTATGCTTCCACTTCCGCCTTGGTACACCGTTTCAGTCAACGGATAATAGACGCAGGTATCTCCTACCCGAATGAGGAGATTAATGGAGAACTGATCGTCCGCCTTTACAAACAAGGAGATAAGATTGCACAACTATCGCTGGAAGAACACTGTGATTTTCTGGGACATGGAATTGCAGGATTCATTAATATCTTCAGCCCTCAAAAGATTGTGATCGGTGGAGGACTTTCCGAAGCCGGAGACTTTTATATTCAGAAAGTAAGCGAAAAAGCCCGCAGTTACGCCATCCCCGACTGTGCCGTGAATACTCAAATCATAGCTGCCGCTCTTGGAAACAAGGCCGGAAGTATTGGAGCCGCTTCACTCTTTTTCAAATGAAAACAAAAATAAATGATAGTTGATAGCTGATAAATGATAGTTAGTAAATGAAAGTTATCCCAACATACAAATACTCAATCATCAATTAATTATCAACTTCCATCTATCAGTTATCATTTATCAACTATCAACTATTTAAGATTATGAGAAAAAATTTAGGGATGCTGGCGCTGATTATGGCGTTCTGGTTTACCATCTCGTTTATCACCAATATTCTAGGCCCACTCATTCCGGATATTATCCACAACTTCAATCTAAGTGACCTGGCAATGGCGGGATTTATCCCGACTTCTTTCTTCCTGGCCTATGCCATCATGTCTATCCCTGCCGGATTGCTCATCGACCGTTTCGGTGAAAAGCCGATATTATTCGGTGGATTTCTGATGCCGTTTATCGGCACCATCCTATTTGCCTGCATGCACACGTATCCGATGTTATTGGCTTCTTCTTTCATCATCGGACTGGGAATGGCCATGTTACAAACGGTATTGAATCCACTCCAACGTACCGTAGGAGGAGAAGAAAACTATGCATTTATCGCCGAACTGGCACAGTTCATGTTTGGCATTGCTTCTTTCCTAAGTCCTCTGGTATATACTTATCTGATTCGTGAACTTGATCCGGCAACATATACAGCAGGTAAGAGTTTCTTTATCGACCTGTTGGCCGATGTCACTCCACGGGAAATGCCGTGGGTATCTCTTTATTGGGTATTTACAATCCTGCTATTGGTCATGCTGATAGCTGTCGGTGTATCCCGTTTTCCCAAGATCGAGTTGAAAGAAGACGAGAAAAGCGGGTCTAAAGATTCATATCTGGCTTTATTCAAACAGAAATATGTATGGCTGTTTTTCCTGGGAATTTTCTGCTATGTAAGTACGGAACAGGGAACTTCAATCTTCATGAGTACCTTCTTGGAACAATATCATGGAGTTAACCCACAAACAGACGGTGCACAGGCCGTAAGCTATTTCTGGGGATTGATGACAGCCGGTTGTCTGGTAGGTATGATTCTGCTCAAGTTAATTGACAGTAAACGATTGTTGCAAATTTCCGGAATTCTGACGATCATCCTATTATTATCGGCATTATTCGGAAGTAAGGAAGTATCCATGCTTGCTTTCCCTGCTGTTGGATTCAGCATCTCCATGATGTATTCCATCGTATTCTCATTGGCGCTGAACTCTGCGTCACAGCACCACGGTTCATTCGCAGGTATACTATGCTCGGCAATTGTAGGTGGTGCCGGTGGTCCGATGATTGTAAGTACACTGGCAGATGCAACATCACTCCGTACGGGTATGCTCTTTATCCTTGTTTTTGTAGGATATATCACCTTTATCGGTTTCTGGGCATGTCCACTGATTAATAACAAGACTGTTCGTCTGAAAGATTTGTTCAAACAACGCTGAATAACAAAGCGATGAATAATAAAAGCAAAGTTATATGATGAAACAACGAATATCTATTTTTCTCTTGTTCACCCTTCTGCTATTCGCCAATGGATATGCACAAAAAGGAATCATGCGTCTGACTCAACAGACCTTGATGCATGAAGTCCGCGAAACGCCTTCGCCTCTGGACGGACAGCATATTACTGTCAATCCCCCACGTTTTATGTGGCCGGATAAGTTCCCGCACCTCGGTGCTGTATTGGACGGAGTTGAAGAAGAGGACTACAAACCCGAAGTAACCTACCGCATCCGTATTGCACGCGACCCCGAATTTAAATCGGAAGTGATTACCGCCGAAAGAAAATGGGCATTTTTCAACCCATTCAAACTCTTTGAAAAAGGGAAATGGTATTGGCAACATGCCTACGTTAACAAAGAAGGAAAAGAAGAATGGTCACCTGTTTATCATTTTTATATAGACGAACACATACGTACATTCAACCCTCCTTCTCTACAGGAAGTATTAACCAAATTGCCCAAGACTCATCCCCGCATCTTGCTTGATGCCGAAGATTGGGATAATATCATCGAACGGAATAAAAACAATCCGGAGGCACAGGCTTATATCCGAAAAGCCGATAAATGCCTGAACCACCCGCTGAAACATCTGGAAGAAGAAATTGATACAACCCAGGTTGTCAAGTTGACAAATATTGTTCAATATCGTTCTGCCCTGATTCGGGAAAGTCGTAAGATTGTAGACCGTGAAGAAGCAAATATCGAAGCCATGGTACGCGCTTACCTGCTAACGAAAGATGAGGTATACTACAAAGAAGGCATTAAGCGTCTTTCCGAAATTCTTTCCTGGAAAAAAAGTAAGTACTTTGCTGGAGATTTCAATCGTTCTACTATTCTGTCCATGAGCACTTCAGCGTATGATGCATGGTACAATCTGTTGACTCCGAATGAGAGAAAACTACTCCTAAGAACGATTCGTGACAATGGAAAGAAGTTCTATCATGAATATGTCAATCACTTGGAAAACCGCATTGCTGATAATCATGTCTGGCAAATGACTTTCCGTATCTTGAATATGGCCGCATTTGCTACGTATGGCGAACTCCCGATGGCTTCCACCTGGGTGGATTATTGCTACAATGAATGGGTATCCCGTCTGCCGGGCCTCAACGCGGATGGAGGATGGCACAATGGTGATTCTTATTTCCAGGTCAATCTCCGCACATTGATTGAAGTTCCCGCTTTCTACTCCCGTATCAGCGGATTCGATTTCTTCGCTGATCCGTGGTATAACAACAATGCATTTTACGTCATCTACCAGCAGCCTCCATTCTCAAAATCAGCCGGACAAGGCAATTCACATGAAAGCAAAATGAAGCCGAACGGTACACGAGTAGGTTATGCGGATGCCTTGGCACGTGAATGTAATAATCCGTGGGCGGCTGCTTATGTACGTACCATTCTGCAAAAGGAACCGGATATCATGGAAAAAACTTTCCTCGGAAAATCTGGAGACTTGACCTGGTATCGTTGTACAACCAAAAAAGCTCTCCCCAAAGAAGGACATACTCTTGCCGAACTACCCATGGCGAAAGTATTCAATGAAACGGGAATCGGTACGATGAATACCTCTTTGGGAGATATAGATAAGAATGCCATGTTATCGTTCCGCTCCAGTTCTTATGGTTCCACTTCCCATGCACTGGCCAATCAGAATGCTTTTAATACATTCTATGGAGGTAAAGCCATTTTTTACAGCAGCGGACATCGTACAGGTTTTACGGACGATCATTGTATGTATTCTTACCGTAACACCCGTGCACACAACAGCATTTTGGTAAATGGAATGACTCAAAAGATTGGAACGGAAGGATATGGCTGGATTCCGCGTTGGTATGAAGGAGAAAAAATCGCTTATATGGTAGGAGATGCTTCCAATGCTTATGGTAAAGTGACTTCTCCCCTATGGCTGAAACGTGGAGAACTATCCGGTACGCAATATACGCCTGAAAAAGGATGGGATGAGAACAAACTGAATATGTTCCGCCGTCATATCATCCAACTGGGAAGTACCGGAGTTTTCGTGATTTATGATGAACTGGAAGGAAAGGAGGCTGTTACATGGGGTTACCTTTTACATACTGTAGAATTACCGATGGAAATACAGGAACTGACCGATGAGGTGAAAGTAACCGGAAGGAATAAAGCTGGCGGTATCTCTGTTGCCCATCTTTTCAGTTCGGCAAAAACGGAACAGGCAATGGTAGATACTTTCTTCTGTGCTCCGACCAACTGGAAAAATGTGACGAATGCACAAGGAAAAGCAGTGAAATATCCTAATCACTGGCATTTCTCTTCTACAACTGTTCCTTGCAAAACCGCCCGTTTCCTGACTGTGATGGATACACATGGAGACAACCGTCCGGATATGCAGGTAGTTCGCAAAGGCAATATCATTCAAGTAGGTGACTGGACTATCACTTGCAACCTTACGGAAAAAGGAAAAGCTGCTATCCACGTTAGTAATAAAGTGGAGAAAGTTTACTTAAACTACGATGCCGGTAAAAAGGAAGGTGCAACGACGGTAACAGATCAGGTAAAAGGGAAACAGGTTAATAAAGTCCTGACAGACTATTTACCGGATTTTGAGATTTAATCTCTCCCCCCCAAAAACTGTCCCGTTATTCAATCTTCTATAAATTGAATAGCGGGATATTTTTTATAGAGAATAAAAGATAAAGAACAGAGTATAAAGTACATGATCCTATGAATTGCAACCAAGAAGAGTTCTCTCTACAAACATATACTCCTTTAAAAACGTTATATTTGCAGAGTAAAATAAATTAAGAAAGAACAATGAAATATATCGGAGCACACGTTAGCGCCTCTGGTGGCGTAGAGTTCGCACCCATTAATGCGCATGAAATAGGAGCAAATGCTTTTGCGTTATTCACCAAGAATCAACGTCAATGGGTAAGTAAACCGCTAACAGAAGAAAGTATCAGTCTCTTCAAAGAGAATTGTGAGAAATATGGTTTCCAACCGGAATATATCCTGCCACATGACAGTTATCTTATCAATCTGGGACATCCGGAGGAAGAGGGACTTCAAAAAAGCCGTGCCGCTTTTCTGGATGAAATGCAACGTTGCGAACAGCTTGGATTGAAACTTTTAAATTTCCACCCCGGTAGCTCTCTCAATAAAGTATCAACAGAAGATTGTCTGTCACTTATCGCAGAAAGCATTAATCTCGCTTTAGAGAAAACAAAAGGTGTAACAGCCGTTATTGAAAACACTGCCGGACAAGGCAGTAATTTAGGAAGCGAATTCTGGCAGTTGAAATATATCATTGATCGGGTAAACGACAAGAACCGGGTAGGTGTTTGTCTCGATACCTGCCATACTTATACCGCAGGTTACGATATTGTCAATGAATACGATAAAGTATTTGATGAATTTGACAAGGAAGTGGGATTCAATTATCTTCGTGGTATGCACTTGAATGATTCAAAAAAAGCACTAGGCACCCATGTAGACCGCCACGACAGCATTGGTGAAGGATTGATTGGCAAAGCTTTTTTTGAAAGATTGATGCAAGATTCCAGATTTGATAATATACCGTTAATACTCGAAACTCCGGATGAAAGTAAATGGAAAGAAGAAATTGCATGGCTAAGAAGTATGGAATAAAAGATTAGAAAATACAAGTTATAGAATATATTTTGAAAAAATATTCAACTATTTTATGGTTGTGTTGAATATTATATATATCTTTGTACCCGTAAGCCTTTGAACTTCAAAGAACTTACGGGTTTCTTTTAAAAACAAAACGAACTAAAGTATCGCATAAACAAAAACTATTAGATATGAGAAGATTTTGGTTAGCATGCACAATGGTAATTGTAGTGGGTATAAGCAGTTGTGTGGATAGTGATAAAGACTTATACCAAGAAGCTCCAGGGGTAGAAATTAACACCTCTAATTTTTCTACTATACAAAAAGTACAAGTAGAAATTGATTGTTCCAATTCCGAATCAAGAGTTCCTTTTTCCATTTATGATGGAAATCCATTGATTGAAGGTGAAAACACCATCATTCTAAAAGAAAACGTTCAGGCATTAGATGGTGCATGGACAGATGAACAAGGTAAATTCACCGCAACGGTTGAATTGCCGGCTTATGTATCTAATGTGTATATCGTTTCTACATCACCTTTTGCCAGACAGGCAATCCCTGGAAAAATAGTTAACGGTGTTTTGAAAGTATCAGACACAGATGAACAATTTACTACCAGAGCATCCTACAGAGAGTCAACCCGGTTTGATAGAAATCGGTTTAATAATCTAGGTTGGAATACTAATCTCGGTTCATTCGACGATCGCAGTGGAGTTATTGATTATGCTTATAAAGGTAATGATCCTAAGCTCACTTTAAGTAAATCTGAAATGAACGAATTACGTACTACTGTAAGCAAGGTGTTGAATACATTAGGAAGTTGTCCAGAGGAATATCGTACTCAAGCCGACTTATATGTAGAGGAAGATGAAACAGCCGTAGTACTAACTGCATTAAGAGGATGGACCTGTTGGAACAGTTCATTAGGCTACTACTATTACAGATACGATCAAGCTCCTGCCAGTCTGAAAGACGTAAAAGTATATGCTGTATTCCCCAATACTCAAATGACCTGGAATAATGGAAGCCTTCAAGCCTCTCCCCAAGGTATAAAAGAAGGTACAGCTGTACAACTAAAATATTTTGATGATCCGGAATATCCAAAAGGCAAGAACTTCCCCAAAGGATACTACATTGGTTTTATTCTCGCTTGCAACGCATGGAACACCTATTTTACAGGTTTCAACAGTTATACTCTAACCGAAGGATTTTATGCCAGTTCCACAAAAGGATTTAGTACTAAAGTTAATAGCGGTATAGATGTACGTACAGCTATGTTTAAAGATAAAAACAGTAACATTGCTATCGCCTTTGAAGATTTCATGGATGATCAGAATTTTACAGATGTTGTATTCTCATTAAAAGCCAATCCTGAAATCACTAATGTTCCTCCTGTAGATGAAGACTTAAATACAACTATTGAAAAGACAGGTGTATACGCATTTGAAGATGAATGGCCTAAAGCTGGTGATTACGATATGAATGACGTATTGGTTCAGTATACTTATCAAAAAGTATTCAATATATTCAATGAAATCTTAAGCGAGTCATTTATATTTAAAACTTTATATAATAAATCGACTGTATTCACTAACGGATTAGGTTTCATTCTTTCAAATGAGGGAAATGCACAGTCAACTGAATACTTTATTAGAAAAGAAAATGAAAAGGACTTTACTGTAGCTTCGGGAGCTGACAAATTTACTCGTGAAAGCAATGCAATCATATTGACAGATAATGTTAAAACAAACCCAAATGCCGAATATAAAGTAACATTCAAATACGGAGATAAAAACTCGAATAAAAAGCAGGAAACATCAATCGATGCATTCATATACCGTCCTAGCAAAGAAGGTAATCGCCTGGAAGTTCATTGTCCTATGAAGAAACCAACTTCTAAAGTCGATACTTCTCTCTTCGGACAATATGAAGACTGTTCTAAACCTAATGAAGGCATTTACTATGTATCGAATCAAGAGAATATTTATCCTTTTGCATTCTATTTGTCAAATGCCAATGCTAATGATATTGCAGAACTAAAGAACTTCGATAAAAACGAGAAGAAGTCTATCAGCGAAATCTATCCTAAATTTATAGACTGGGCTAAATATGGTACAAACGCCGATTGGTATAAGAAAAAATAAGTACTTAATATACTGAAACAAGAATAGCTGGAAGAATCTCTCTTTCAGCTATTTTTGTATATATCAAAGGATAAGAGCCAGACACTTAATAAATATTCGCCATACTGACTAAAGGTTCATACAGTTTCTCTATATCCTGCGAATCCATCTCTATTTGCACCTGATCGCCGGGCATTAATGTCTGCCCTTTAGGAGGCAAATTCTTCCGGTCACGATGAACATTAATTATCACACAACGCTCCGGTAAACGAAGTTCATCTACTATTTTCCCGTCTAAATAAGAGCCGCTCATTATTTCTACAGACAATGTGTAACGCGGTTCTTCCTTAAATGCAGGCGAATGAATCATATCGTCATACAAAATAACATTGAACGGTTTGATTTGAAGCATTTCCGTAAAATAATAAGTTAATCCTCCTACAACAATAGAAGGATAAAAGACTTCCAAATGCCCCGTAATCTCGGTTATTAGTACAATAGCTGTCAAAGGGGTACGGATTACTGCAACAAGGAATGCAGACATACAAATCAACATGATATAACTAATATTCTCATAAGCAATAACACCCTGTTGAACCATAATTAATCCCACTATTTGTCCAAGAAGTCCTCCCGTCACCAGCGTCGGGATAAAACTTCCTCCCGGTAAACCCGAAGAAAAAGAAAAAGTGCTAAAAACAAAATGCAACAACATCATGCCGACAATCCAGAGAATATGTGTGTCCGGATGCATAGCTTGCGATAACAAGAACTGTTCCCCTCCTCCGGTCAGATTAAACTCGGCCATAGAAATCAGAAAAGCGATAAAAAGCAAATACAGCATCTTCACGTATTCCGGATGCTTAATAGCAGGGTAAATACGTTTCACCTGAAGAGTGGTGACAGAAAAGAACTTTCCAAAGACAGAAACCACTGCTGCCAGCAAAAGAAACAATTTCACTTGCCCCCAGAAAGTCATCCCCGGTACAATAGCATCAATATGAAAATAAGGATTGATCGGGAAAATCCAACTGGCAACTCCACCTGCCACTACTCCTGCCAAAAGAGTGGTAATAGCTGTTTTAGGTGCATCGAACCGCTCGATAGATTCGATCACCAACAATGATGAAGCCAATGGGGCAGCAAAAGCAGCAGCTAACCCGGCACCGGCGCCGGCAGACAATAGTTGTTTCCGTTCACCACTAAGCACCCTCCCCCATTTGGATACCAAATATCCAACATACGAACCTATTTGCACGGAGGGACCTTCACGCCCCAAAGACAATCCAGTACTTAATGCAAGTATTCCACCTACAAACTTTGCCACCAATTCCAGAAAAGGATGTTTATAATCAACCCTGCCATTGATAACTCCACGTGTTTGCGGAATACCCCCACCGGTAATAAGCGGCATTTTCTTTACCAACCAGGATACGAATACAAGTATTCCCCACATCAAAAGAAAAAGAGGTATGTACCAATACCATTTGGGACGAGAATCAAAGAAATCGTGACGGAGATTAAAGAAAAACTGTAATAGGTAATGATAAGGCACAGCCACAAGTCCTGTCAGTAATCCTACGAAGATACTGACAAAGTACAGTCGGGCATCAATCAACTTCAGTTTAAAAATGCGCCAACGACCTTTATCTTTTATCATTTTTATCAGTCGAAACATTCAGCCAGCCTTACATTGTTTTTATACGTAGGACATACAACAATCAAAACCCTGCTGTGGTTTTCAAACTAATGAAGATTTAATTTCTAATTATTTTCCCATCATATTCAAACGAAAGATAGCATGCACCATAAAGTAAGAACCCAGTGCATTATAATTAGTGTCACGAATGGCAGTAGCGGTTATCGTGCGTATCATAGAAATGTCCTGATGAAGAATATCATATATTTTGAAGCGGATTAGTAACTGTTTCCTCTTCAAAAAGGCTTTTGACAGCTGACAGTTCCACATGAAATTTGCTTTGGCATAACCCTCATAACCATATCCGGTACGAAGGAAATAAGTCAGGTCATTATATAACTCCATCCCCCAGGGAAGATAAAGCTGCAATTCAGTTCCTGCCTGATAATCAAAAGTTTCAGTACGTTTCTCCCGTACGTCATTATAAGAATTGTTATAAGTCAGGCCAACAAGCCCTGTAAGTTCCATTTGGCGGGTACGATAAGTAATCCGTAGACGTTCACGTCCCGTTAAATGCTGTACGGAAGTTTTCACCGGTTCTTCTTTATTCAAGGTTGTATAGCCATTCTGATTCCGATATTGCAGATAGGAGTAAGTACGAAATATCCAGTTACGATTCTTAAAAGGGGTATTGAGAGAAAAAGAACCCATGGCCCGCCAATTACCATTCATATTGACCGGAGATGTAGTTCGTACACCGGTTTCACTATCATAAGTCACCTGATTAGTTACATTGTTAATGGTATTCTCGAACAAAGCGGTAGCTACCATATTTCGCTGATATTTGGTATTATAAGAATTGAAATTCAGCGTAAAAGTATTCATATATGAAGGCTTCAACGAAGGGTTTCCGACACGGATATTCAAAGGGTTGGTACGGTCGGTCACAGGTTGGAGATCACGTATATTAGGCTGTTTCCCTTTTCCCCTATACACAATTTGCAAACGGGTGCGTTTTGAAAACTTATAGCGGAAATTGACAGTAGGCGAAAAATTCATGACCGATCTTTCCAACTGATCTTCGGGAGCATCACTCAACAATGAATGGCTAACAGACTTTTGAGGTTCAAAATCAACACCAATATTATAATTATACTTCTTTTGTGAAGTACGTATGGCAAGGTTCACTAAGTGATTACTGTATTGATTTTCAAAACGGTTACTAGAGTCTTCATCAAAGTCAGGAGCAAACTCTTCCAGTTTCTTATCCCAGTCATAGACAAAACGATCCGAATTGTTCACTCTATACTGATAGCTGTAACGAAGTTGCAGGAAATGCCGCCACGGCAATGGTTCTACATACACCAGTTGCACCCGGTAATTATAGCCGTCAACATCATCCTCTATTTTCTGATTCTGAATCTTCTTCGTATTATTTTTGAAGTACCGGGTGGTGGAAAGGCTCTTTCGGTCTGTAGCTGAAGCATTAGTACCATAGTCTACCTTCAAAGCAACATTTCTCCCCAAACGACTCAATTTCCGGCTAAGTTGCAACATCATCGTCAGATTATACCGGGAATTATGATTGGTGCCGGAGGACTCTCTTTCATTCAACAAGACATCATTCCCCCACCCTTCCTGAAAGCCACTATTCTCTCTATCATTGGCTGAGAAACGATATTGAGGACGGAAAATCAATGTAGTAACAGAATCCATTTTCCATTCAAGAGAAGCATTGGCTACCAGTTCGTGATTCTGTTGTCGGCTATGACTCGTGCCCAGATTGATTGATTTATCTTCCCGGAGAAAGTTGTCGACTGTGGTACGGCTATCTTCCAAACGATCGGTGCCGACATATTGAATATTTGAACGTAATTTAACGCGCTTCCAATCATAAGTCGCATTAAGCCCCAATGAGCGGGAGGTAGTCAGTCCCATCCGGCTACGGATATTGCCTGTTGAACTGGAAGATTCATTCTGTAATTCCGAGAATCCCTGGTTATTGGTATTATTCAGATTCCCGATAATGGTTAATTGAGAGTTTTCACGAAAACGGTTCAAGGTATTGGCTAATTCATAACGGTCTTTACTTCCATATCCTCCCATAAAATTCTCCATCCAGCCCCGTTTCATATTTTTTTTCACAGACAAGTCCAGAATCATCTCTTCCTCTCCGTCATCTATTCCCGTAAGACGTGCCAAATCCGATTGACGTTCATACGCTTTTAACTTCTCCACCATCTCCACAGGAAGATTTTTAAGAGCAGCTTTCGGATCATCAGAGAAAAACTCTTTACCGTCCACCAAAATCTTTTTTACTTCCTTGCCATGTATTAGCAACTTACCGTCTGCATCTATTTCACCTCCCGGAAGCTGTTTTACCAATTCTTCAAGCATTGAGCCTTCGGGAGTACGATAGGCAGAAGCGTTGAATACCGTTGTATCCCCCTCTGTCACCGCCATTGGAGCCTGCCCTACTACCACTGCTTCATCCAAAGCATAACTTTCCTGAGTCAGATTTATATCCCCCAATTCGTAAGAAGAGCTTTTGCTGGAAATGGAAATGGGATGAAAAACCTGCTTATATCCGACATATGACACCTGTAATAATAAAGACTTCGCTTTAATTGCATGATTAGGAATGGAAACGGAAAGTTGAAATTTACCGATAGCATCCGTAGCGCCGCCGCCCAACAATGTACTATCCGGTAAAGCTAAAAGCCGGACCGTAGCAAACGGTACCGGCTGATAGGTTTCAGTATCAATCACACGACCGGAAAAACGCTCTTTGCCGGACTGAGCAAAAACAGTCAAACTAATCAGTAACAAGACATAACAAGTAATCAAACGGTACTGAAAAGAATAAATATGGCTGTCTATGTTCAAATTGTGTTGATTTAGTAAAATAAAACTATAATAAAATAAACCTAATATTTATTTCTGGTCCGGACGTGGAGCGCGAGATCTTTGCCCCTGGTGATGTCCCTGTCCCGGTTTCTGTCCTTTTCTTCGGTCAAACTCTTTCTTAAACTTATTAGCATTCATCTTCTCCTGCTGATAAATCTTCAAAATCTGCTTCTGCGAAAGTATCTTGCTGAATTCATTGTAATACTTTTCACGAACATCCAGCATTTTACGGCTTTGAGTAAACTGGTTCCGTAACATGGTCGCAATCTCGTCATCAGTCATGGACGGACGTTCTTTCTTAGCGTCTGTGCCTTGTCCTTTAGTTTTCTCTGTTCTCGCCTTATGAGTCATCATACGACATTCACGCAATTCTTTCAGATACTTCTCGTATACCGGAGTAAACTTAGCTGCCGTTGCATCATCCAACATCAATGTTTTTACTATTTGTTTAGTCTGCATCTGCACCATTTGTTCTGGTGTAGGACGCTGTTTTTTTTGTTTGTTATCCGTATTCTGTGCAGACAAAGTCATCTGGCTTCCCATCAGGAGGACGGCCATAATTACATAAATAAATTTAGTCTTCATAATCTTCACGTTTAAAATAATTGATTGAGTTACTTAATTCAAAAATATATCATTTTCAGAGAAGCTGACGAGCTCTTCCAACTCCTCATCCGATAGTTCTTTAATCCATTTATCTACAGATTCTGTACCATTAGCTAATACTTTCGAAGAAGACGTTTTCACCTCATCTGCCTGTCTCAAAGATGGAACAAACAAAAATCCGATCAATACTGCCGCCATGGTAATCACCGTAGAAATAATCAGCTTCATGTGAGATTTCCGCTGTTGCTTCACTCCGGCGCGTTCCATCACCTTTCGTTGCACATCCTCGAAGAATCCATCGGGGGTACGGTAAGGTGTCCGTTTACCAATATCGTCAAAATCAAAATCCTTTTTCATCATTCTATCTGTTTAATATATATTCCTTAATCTTCTCTTTCGCATAGTGGTAATTCACTTTTAGTGTATCCACTTTGCTATCCAGTACACGGGCAATCTCTTCATATTCAAGTTCATCGTAATAACGTAAGTTGAATACAAGCCGTTGCTTTTCAGGCAAACTTAGAATGGCCTCCTGAAACTTCACTGCCAGCTCATTTTCATAATCAATATAATCGGAAGCCTTCAACTTGCCCATCAACTCTTCCTGAACATCTTCTGCAGAAACAACTCCCTCATCTTTACGACCGTTCAGCAAGCGTAAACTCTCATTCGTGGCAATCCGGTAAATCCAGGTTGACAGTGAACTTTCTTCGCGAAACTGATCGATATGCCGGAACACCCGGATAAAGACTTCCTGAAGCACATCCTCCGCATCTTCATGAGATACGACCAGTCTACGGATATAATTATATATCGGTACCTGAAAAGAGTCCATCAACATCTTGAATCCCCGTTCGCGATTCGAGGCACAAGCTTCACGAATTTTATTCTCGTTTATCATCAATTCTTTTTCTGAGCTTTATTAGTTAGAACGAAGAAGAGCGGGGAAGTTAAATACGGGAATCCGCATTTTGCTTTTATTAACAAGAAAGAGTAAGAGAGAAGCTGCGCATAAGATATAAAAAGTGCCTCCATATCCTTTGTAAAGGCGATGAAGGCACTTTTAGTAGTTTATCTATAAGTTGTAAACAAGAAAATGATTACCAGAACTTATTGTGTTCCACACTATATTCAAAGCCCACGGCTTTCAACTGATTCACTAATTCATCCTTGTCCACATTCATATCTTCACAAAGTTCGTCAAGTGAAGAATAACAATCACGTAACTTCATATTGATGACGCTGAACAACATCATCGGATCTTTTGGTAATTCCATAACATACAATCTTTTAAACCGGATGCAAAGGTACAGCAATCTCATTGAATGACAAAACAAATCAATCACCTATTTCTTCTATCTTCAAAGAGATCTTTTCTATCAGTTTACTGATTTCCTCTTCCAATGGGATCACGTTGAAGTCCCTCCAGAAGTTCTCATCATATTTGAAATAGGTGTCAGAGAAGATGGTACGGGTGGGCAATCTGTCTGTACGGGGAAATACGACCACTTGCTCGGTATCCACCTTGCAAGTAATCATCTCAAACCAGATATGAAGATCCCGGCTGCCGAACAGCATTTTTACCCGTTTCACTTTGAAATGAAGATCTCCACGGATATGGTGTATGTAATAAGTCCCTTGCCACGGTTTATAAGAAATTGTATATACCACCTTTTGAGGAATCATTCGCACGTTACGCGTACGCCTTTCGACAAACATACCTGCCGCATTCTTCACATATACAGGATGAACTTCCAGACGGGCTTGCAATAGAGCACTTGTCTCGGAATCAAGAAATAGCTCTCCACAAAAAAGAGGTTCGCTGATTCCCTTTTTCTGCTCAAAATGCACCACATTTACAAATCGGTCCTCTAAAAATGTTACTCCTTCTGAAGTATAGTCATAAATACCCTTCTCTACACTAGGAGTCAGGAACTCGGGCATATCTTTGATGATATCCATCTGGATACAAGCCTGAATTCCGGATTTTACTTTTACAAGCAAGCTGTCTTTTGCTTCTACATTACTTAGCCGACTCATCTTCAACAGCTTCACCTGATCCGGTACAGAAGAATATAAGGATGTCTTATAAACCTTAAACACAGCTTCCGACAAGTTTTGAAATTTGTTTTTCAACTGAACTCCTTCACGATAAAAAGTAGTCAGATATACCGGAGTATGCGAATAATTCTTATTCCGCCGCTCAATCATTTCACGCAAAAGTTTCTTTGGATCACTTCGACGAATCACCACTTCCTGCAAAGGGACAATTTTAGGTTCGAGACTAAGTATATTGTGCCGTCCAATCAGCAAAGCAAACTCTATGTCCTGTGAAAGATAACCTATATGAGAAAAAGTAATCGAATCATTTTTCAAAGAATCGGGTAAAGACAGTTTAAAATCTCCATTCTGATTCGTTATACTGCCAATAGATGTTCCTCGCACTCCAACAGTAGCAGAAGAGATAGGTATTCCTGTCTCCTTATCCAGCAAAGTACCGATAATGACAAAGTTTGTTATCTGTTCCGGAACAAAATCTTGTTGCACACGTACCTTTTTCTCCGAAGGGAGAGTAATCAGGATGTGAGTGCCCATCACTTGAAACTCCAGACTGGTATTTCCTACGATGTCATACACTGCCTGACGAATGGAACGTTCGCCTCCCTTTATCTTCACTACTGCATCATTATCAATGACTTTACTATCATAAATAAACATATATCCCGACTGTTGAGAGACATCACTCAACAATGAATAAACAGTACCTTTTATCTTGGGAAGTCTGACTATACGTTCCAGCACATCACTTCCATCCGCTCTCATCATATCGACGAAGAAGAAGAGTATCAGCAGAACGGACAGATAATGATAAGACTGTTTCATTTTTCCCAACTTTAATGAGTTCTATTCCGATAATAAAAGAATATCTCCTTGCCGGATACATTGCAGACCGAGCGCATTAGCTATCAGATTAGCTATAACTTCAGAAGATTCGTCAGAGAATTCGACAGTCAGCCGACGTTCCTCCAATGCCGGTGAGACAACTTGTATTTGCAAACTATCCGAATTCAAATTCATGACTTTCAGAATGTTCGCTAACGATTCATCTTTAAATCGTATATGCTTAAAGAAGCTCCCCAACTCTTCATTCTCCTTATCTGTATCCAAAACGACTAATCGTTGTGATCGCACTACTACCATTTCCCCCGCTTTTACATAACACTCCTGATTTCCTTTTTTTAGAGTAACCTTCACTATCCCTCTTTGTACGGATAAACGGAACGGAGCATTTTCATCACTTTGCACACTAAAAGCAGTACCTAGCACTTCAATCTTAGCTTGCTCCGTGTCAATCCAAAAGGGTTGTCCCTGCTTCTTTGCTACGTCAAAGAACGCATTTCCCTGTAGACTCACTTCCCGTTTATCAGCAATAAAATGTTTCGGATATAACAGGGAAGTTTCTTTTGCCAAGAGTACGACAGAACCGTCTTCGAGAGTCGTTGCCAAAGTGGAAACACCTTGATTTTCCTGTGTAAGAAGATGCTGTGCCAGTTCTTTATCAGAACCGGTCACCCAATACAAAGTTCCCCAAATGACGCCTATCAAAACGGCGGCAACTGCTCCGTACCTGATCCATTGTGAATATTTGCGTGTATGGTGGCCTTCATCCACTTTCGCAAGTAAACGGTCATTGTCCAAGCGATTATACAATCGATTCCACGCCTGATCTGTCTTTATTTTATAAATATCTGTTTTCATCACTTCATGTGAATATAAATTTCTACTTCTTCTCGTAATGTCCGAAGGGCTTTTGTCATTTCAGCCTCTACTGTCTTAACAGAAAGCGAAAGCTGCGTCGCTATCTCGACATATTTCCGCCCTTCCAGACGATGCATCTCGAAAATCCTCCGTCTGCGAACCGGCAGCTTTTCAAGGGTTCCATTTATGAATCTCTCCAATTCCTCATACTCCATCTGTTGATGAGGATCTGTTGACTGCTCTGGGTTGGAAGTAGTCAATACAGTTTCACGGTATCTGTTCCGAACTTCCTCGTGTTCGCAATACTGCAAAGATTGATTACGAGTCGCTCTATACAAGTAACTTTTAACGGACTGAAAGATCTGTAAGCGCTCCCTTTCTTTCCAAAGTACATAAAAAAGTTCCTCCACAATCTCTTCAGCCACTTCCATTTGCCCGGTAATGCCTGCCGCATAACAGCAAAGAGGAAAATAGTAACGGCGAAAGAGTTCCTCAAACGCTTTTATGTCACCTCCCTTTATCTTTTTTAGTATGAGCAGTTCATCCAGCATACTTGCTTTTCTTTATGATTGACCTCAAATATAAGAAAACTATCCCTGTTTCAATTCGATTGCTTTTTTAATTTATCCACTGCGTGCTCCAAAGATTCCGTAGGTTCGATGATATTGTAGTTTCCCCAAAAGTCCGGACTCCAATATTCGTCTACTTTATCATAGAATATTTGATTCAAGCTGAAGGCTTCTTTGTTGGGAATAGTCTCCAACATTCCTTCTCTCTTGTCGGTCACGACCATTTCGGAAGCTACTGTATAGCTTGTGGAAAACAGTTTCTTCTTCCAGTCACATTTGAAACGGATTGTGTTGCTAATGTAATTCAGATAAGTTTTTCCATCCACATCTTTATAAGTGACCAGGTAGGACAGCTCTTGCGGCTTGAATCTTAAACCGAGAGGCTTTTTATATAGAATGGCAGTGGTTGCCTTCGATTTATCCTGCATGTCCAGACTCATCTCTATACGGGTAAATGACAAGCGTTCACGATCGATATATAATTTGCCATACAAGAGAGCATACATAAGGATTACCTTCGGGCGGAAATTAATAACATACTGCATACGGTTATCTATAAGCATGGATTCCGCCATCCAGAACTCATAATTATTCAATTCTTCCATATCGAGTAATGCTCCCTTGTTCTTCACAACATCCAAAGTGATGCTCAAGTTAGGGCCGCCAACAACCTTGACAGCTAATGTATCACTCGCTTTCTGGCTAAGCAGGCGACGTCCCTTCACCACCCTTACTTTGTCATAATTAGTATTTCTATTAGTGTAGGCTGTTTTGGACACATCAATTACAGCCTCCGATATACCGATATACCGACGCCCTTTCTGTACAGTCTCCCGATAAAATCCCGTCAGCATATCACGCTTATCACTATAATTTAGAGGAATCTTACTGATTGCCTTCTCTACAATCATACGTGGATTTTCAGCAAACACCACCACTTCATTCAGCAGGTTGGCATGAGGTGTCAGCCAAACCGTCAACTTAGAGGGTGTTTCTTTCTCCAGAGAGATATGATTATTTACATAACCTATATGTGAAATCTCTAGTTCGCGCGGCGCTTCTGTTTTTTTGATTTTCAAAGCAAATTCTCCTTCCGCATTCGTCACAGTGCCGATATTACTGCCATGCACAGATACATTTACGTTCTCCAGAGCTTTTTTATTTTGCTTGTCTTTCACCATACCAACGATTGTTAGATAATCTCCGGCATCTCCTTGCGCCCACACAGGAAAGCTACAAAGCAGCAAACAAACTGACAGCCATCCAACCAAGTGTTTTTCTACATTCTTCATACTGATGCTTTTTAAAGGTAAATAAATTACGTTTCTATTTATAAGAGCGCTCAGACTGGAAATACCCTACAGCTTTTACAAAAAAAAGAAAAAGAAATCATATTCCAATGTTATATCCGGGAATTAATAGTAAATTTCCCGGCAGATTAATGATAAAAGCAATCGCCATGATACGCAAATTAGACAAGACCGAATATGACCGGGCTACCTCATTAGCATTGGAGGTATATATACAATGTGGAGCGGAAGACTTCGATGAAGAAGGTTTGAATTCATTCAAAAGTTTTATCTTTAGTGAGCAACTTATGAATGAATTAGTGATTTACGGGGCTTTTGACAATGAAAATCTAGTAGGCATTATGGGAACGAAGAATGAAGGGAAGCATCTATCCCTGTTCTTCATCGGAAAAGAACACCACCGTAAAGGCATCGGCAAACAATTATTCAATTTTGCAATCAAGCATTGCCCGGTAAATGAAATGACGGTTAATTCATCCACATACGCTATTCCTTTTTATCAAAGTCTGGGCTTCGATAAAATTGCCGGGAAACAATGTACCAATGGGATAACATATACTCCGATGAAATTTACGATAAGCAACTTCAAAGAATAATTCCCGGTAATCACTGATATAATTGTTAATTATGCTTGTGAATATGTATTTCATATAAAAATAGTTTCTACCTTTGCGGCCGTTATGATGAAGTACATATTTTGTATACTATTAGGCGTATTTCTGTGTTGGGGATTCCATCTGATTTTCAACGAAGCACAAGAGGCATACCGGTTAGAAGCCGGTAGTAACGGCATACAAACCTATTCCTATTCATATACCTCTAAAGCTAGCATTATACAACTGGATCAAGAACAGAAACTAGTCAAGACAAAAGAATACGCCGGAAAGCAAAATTACAATAACGATAACGGCGTTTTAAATCCATTTTCCTTCCGCCACCTCTCTCCCTTAAAAATACTAAGATTCAATATTCCTTCTGTCACTATCCGCATACTAAGCTCGCTAAAGATTCAACTTCCTAAAAATCAATGGACAGGTTTTTCATATTATACCAATCTTTTTAAATATTCCGATAGATATCATATCTATTCATTAGGACACATACTCATTTAGCCATTTTATATCTTTTTTCGGCATAGGACAATTCAAGTCTTTTATGCCCCACTTTCTGTTTGCCTCCACCATTTGAGTGAAAAAAGAATTCACTATGGTCTGGAAGCCTATAACATTCTTTCATTACAATAATAACCAAAGTATATAAAATGGACTTTTTATTGGATTTTATACTTCATATCGATCAATATATGGTGATGATTGTGCGTGATTATCATGCCTGGACATACGCCATCTTGTTTTCTATCATCTTCTGTGAAACCGGATTAGTGGTCACTCCTTTTCTTCCCGGTGATTCTTTACTCTTCGTTGCAGGAGCCATTTCAGCATTACCCGATATACCCATCAGCGTGCATATACTTGTCATTATCTTATTTGCTGCTGCCGTATTAGGCGATTCCTGCAATTACATGATAGGACATTTCTTCGGCCGAAAGCTGTTTAATAACCCCAACTCCAGGATATTCAAACAAAGTTATCTGGAGAAAACACACGAGTTCTATAAAAAGTATGGTGGGAAAACAATTATTCTAGCCAGATTTGTCCCGATAGTACGCACATTTGCACCTTTCGTAGCAGGAATGGGAAAGATGAATTACTACTATTTTATGATGTATAATTTAGTTGGTGGTGCGCTCTGGGTTGCCGTATTCTGTTATGCTGGTTATTTCTTCGGCGACCTTCCGTTTGTGCAGGAAAACCTGAAATTACTGATTGTAGCCATCATATTTATCTCTGTATTGCCTGCCATTATAGAGGTAGTACGTGCCAAACTAAAATCTTAAAAACAGCAAACTATAATCTGTATTCATTTGTTACTAATATAAATAGAGAAGAAAAAAACAATTTAAAGTTTTTACACTTATGAAAAATTCTTTTTTTAGCCAGTTTACTCCAAAGGAGCCCAAATTTTTCCCTTTACTGAAACAGCTATCAGAAGTGCTCTGCGAAGCATCAGTTGTTTTAATAGAAAGCTTGCAACATGACTCACCTACAGAACGTTCGGACTACTACAAAAAAATCAAAGACCTAGAACGGGAAGGCGACAGACTGACACACCTGATTTTTGATGAATTAGGTACTACCTTTATCACTCCTTTCGACCGCGAAGATATTCATGACTTAGCTTCCTGCATGGATGACGTCATTGACGGAATAAACAGTTGTGCCAAACGAATCTCTATTTACAATCCCCGTCCTATTTCAGAGAATGGCAAAGAGTTGAGCCGTTTGATTCAGGAGGAAGCGATCTATATATGCAAAGCCATGGACGAACTCGAAACATTCCGTAAGAAACCGACTCTTCTCCGTGAATACTGTTCCAAACTGCATGAAATCGAGAACCAGGCGGATGATGTATACGAATTCTTTATCACCAAACTTTTCGAAGAGGAAAAAGATTGCATTGAACTTATCAAAATAAAGGAGATCATGCATGAACTGGAAAAAACGACCGATGCCGCAGAGCATGTAGGTAAGATTCTCAAAAACCTGATTGTAAAGTACGCATAAAGCAAGCCGGAACACATGGAATTATTAGTAACTATCATCATTCTGGCTCTGATATTCGATTATATCAACGGCTTTCACGATGCAGCAAACTCAATAGCTACCATCGTATCTACCAGGGTGCTTACTCCCTTTCAAGCTGTAATATGGGCTGCTTTCTTCAACTTCGTAGCCTTCTTCATTGCCAAATATATAATAGGTGGATTCGGTATCGCCAATACAGTATCCAAGACTGTGGTAGAGCAATATATCACCCTGCCCATTATATTAGCAGGAATTATAGCGGCTATCACTTGGAACCTGGTTACCTGGTGGAAAGGGATTCCGTCTTCTTCCTCACACACCCTTATCGGAGGGTTTGCAGGAGCTGCCATTATGGCAAACGGATTTGAAGCAATTCAGCTTAACATCATTCTTAAAATTGCAGCCTTTATCTTTCTGGCTCCTTTTATCGGAATGGTCATTGCTTTTGGTTTCACCCTGTTTGTCCTCTACATCTGCCGACGCGCACATCCTCACACAGCCGAGCAATGGTTCAAGAGGTTACAACTCGTATCCTCCGCCCTCTTCAGCGTCGGACATGGCTTGAACGATTCACAGAAAGTAATGGGTATTATTGCCGCTGCCATGATAGCCGGCCATTCAATGGGATTGGGCATGGGTATCAACAGCATCAATGACCTTCCCGACTGGGTTGCTTTTTCGTGCTTCACAGCAATTTCACTCGGTACGATGTCCGGTGGCTGGAAAATAGTGAAAACAATGGGAACAAAAATTACCAAAGTAACCCCATTGGAAGGAGTGATTGCCGAAACAGCAGGTGCTTTCACTCTCTACATTACGGAAATGTTGAAAATCCCCGTTAGTACTACACATACTATCACAGGAGCGATTATTGGAGTAGGTGCAACTAAACGCCTCTCTGCCGTTCGTTGGGGAGTAACCCAAAGCCTCATGACTGCCTGGATTCTTACAATTCCAGTCAGTGGACTCTTAGCTGCAGCTATTTATTATATTGTTTCCATCTTTTTATAGATGGAAACATATTATCTATCAGGAATGTTATAATAAATAAACCCACATCTAATGTCACACTTGCCAACTTTGATTGCCGACCTTGCGCTGATATTAATATCGGCCAGTATCATAACCTTGTTGTTCAAATGGCTAAAACAGCCTTTAGTCTTAGGTTACATTATTGCCGGATTGCTGGCAGGTCCTTATATTAATATTTTCCCTACAGTAGGAGATATTGAGAATATCAATATATGGGCAGAAATAGGTGTTATATTCCTGCTCTTTGCACTCGGACTGGAGTTTAGTTTTAAGAAGCTCATGAATGTAGGTTCCACAGCTTTTATAACGGCTATCACCGAAGTAATCAGTATGTTGCTCATTGGATATTTGGTGGGACAATTATTAGGATGGGGCACTATGAATTCCATTTTCCTGGGGGGAATGTTGTCTATGTCGTCCACTACAATCATTATCAAAGCCTTCAATGATCTGGAATTGCGTAACCAACGTTTTACCGGTATCGTATTCGGTACTCTGGTAGTGGAAGACCTGATTGCTATCTTAATGATGGTGCTTCTTTCCACAATGGCAGTGAGTCAAGACTTTGTGGGTGAAGATTTGCTGATAAGTGTGCTCAAGGTCGTTTTCTTTTTAATCCTGTGGTTTCTCATAGGTATCTTCGTTATTCCGGCCTTTCTCAAAAAAGCAAAGAAGTTGATGAATAACGAAACTCTTCTGATTGTCTCTCTCGGTCTTTGTCTGGGAATGGTGGTATTGGCTACTTACACAGGTTTTTCAACAGCGCTAGGAGCATTTATCATGGGATCTATCCTTGCCGAAACCATCGAGGCCGAACATATCGAACATATCATACAACCGGTAAAAGATCTCTTCGGAGCTATCTTTTTCGTTTCGGTCGGTATGCTAGTGAATCCGGCTGTATTGGTAGAATACGCCTGGCCTGTCATCATCATTACACTGGTTACCATTATCGGCAAAGCCATTTTCTCTTCGTTTGGCGTACTCTTATCCGGAGAACCACTGAACACTTCCATCAAATCCGGATTCAGCCTGGCACAAATCGGAGAGTTTGCTTTCATTATTGCCGGACTGGGTGTTTCGCTCAAAGTGCTTGATCCGTTTATTTCACCTATCATTGTGGCTGTATCTGTTATTACCACTTTCACGACTCCTTACTTTATCCGTTTAGCCAATCCTTTTGCCGAATGGCTTTACAAAATATTGCCTACTAAAGTACAGGAGACATTAGATCGTTATGCTTCCGGCAAGAAGACCATGAACCACGATAGTGACTGGAAGAAATTACTAAAAAACATGATTGGGAGAGTTGTCATCTATAGCGTACTGCTCACTGCTATTTGGCTGCTGTCGATACAAATCATTTATCCCGCCATCAGCGAAATGTTTACTCCTATCACTATATGGATCAAACTGGTGATGTGTCTGGGTACTCTTCTGCTTATGACTCCTTTTTTATGGGCGCTCATCTCCAACAAATACAACTCTTCGGAATTATTCCTGAAGCTATGGAGAGACGAGAATTACAATCACGGACGCCTGGTTTCCCTGGTTCTGGGACGTGTATCTGTTGCTCTTTTCTTTATCACTAGTGTAGTCATCAGCTACTTTAAACTAAACTGGGGAATAAGTGTGATTATTGCCATAGCCGTAGTAGCATTGATTCTTATTCTTAGGGAAGACCTCACGCAATATTCACGATTGGAAACAAGATTCCTTGCCAATCTTAACCGACGGGAAGAGGTAGCTAAAAAACGGCACCCGCTAAAAACAAGTTTCAATAGCGAATTCAATGATAAAGACCTTGACTTGACATCTATCCTCGTATCGCCTTATTCCGATTACATCGGCAAGTCTTTAGGAGAACTTTCATTCAGGCAAAATTTTGGAGTAAATGTCGTCGCGATCACTCGTGGCGATCTGAACATATATATACCGAAAAGCTCTGAACACATATATCCGCAGGATAAATTGACAGTAGTTGGTACAGATACGCAATTACAGGAATTCAGAAATAGAATAGAAGATGTAAAAAATACATCAGATATGGATGCAGTGGATAAAAAGATAACTCTCCACTCTTTCACGGTAGACGAAGAATTCCGCTTTTTAAATCAGACCATCGCTCAGTCTCATTTAGGAGAGAAGCATGATAGCATTGTTGTAGCTATTGAACGAAATGACGAACTGATTACCTTGGATAAAGACACAACTTTCCAATTAGGAGATCTCGTCTGGATTGTAGGCAACCGGGAAAAGATTAGAGAAATACTGTACTTAACGTAATTTGTATCTAAGCCAGAATGGAATACAAAAGTAAAGTACACCCAATACAACAGCTTTAATGTTTTTGTACAGGCTGTATACTGCAATAAAGTTCTGATTCAAAATAAATACGTTACATATAAAATCCAGATGAGGCTGAACTCAAAACTAAACTTGAAGTTCAGCCTCATCTGCTTTACTTATCTAACATTCTATTTACAAAGTGAGGACGCGTGAATAGCTTACTTGGTCCTACAGTTGGTTTAGCACTGCGCGTTTGTGATTTATTCTGTAAATCAAATACGGCAAACTCCTCATAAGACATTTGTTTACCCAAACTTCTTTCCATTATTTTATCATATATCGCTTTACGGGAAGGAGCATTAAACCCCTCGGTATTACTATTCATCATACTCTCTTCCGAAGGACGATACGCCCCTTTTATATAAGTACATGCCCCTTCAAATACTCCCAGTTTTTCTGACACATACCGATTATCATTCAAGAAAGCAGACCAAAGTACCTGAGATGGATCGGATGTAAAATCAACATTCTGCGCCCATCCTAATGTCTGCAGATACTGTACATTTTTTATTTCTTTAGAAGAAATAGTCCCATTTTCCTGATAAGCATACTCATCTTCCAATTTGGCAAAACCATGTCCAACAGCCTCGTGTACAAGTACCTGCCTGAAACTTTCACTTTGCAAATCGTATATCACCGGGCAATAAGCAATAGCAAACTCAACCACTTTCGTCTGATTAGTATAACCAAAATAAGTAGTTCCTGCATACGCAGGAGAATTTAGAATTACAACAGCCAATGTTTCACTCATATCTATATTATCCACGCATTGTACATAACGTTGTACAGCATTATCTTCACCGGAAATCCCCGTACTGTTTCCACCCGCCAGTTCACAACCAAGCGCTGTTTCATATCCTGTACCAAAAATATTGTGTTTCGAAACCGCAGTTACTGCATATACATTAAAATAATCTCGAAGTGACTTGATGGGTTCTTCCGTAAAAAGATTCTCAAAAGCTTTGTCCATAACCGCATCATAAGTTCCATCGTTAATTTCAGTATCTATAAATCCATCGCCCATAAGCACAATAGGAAGCCCTTTTCCCAACTTTGCTGTTTGCAGAACACGTACTTTTTTATCTGACGAATAATCAGTAGATTCACTAGCCACTTCCCCCCTTTGTATGATAGTAACCATCTCTACTACGATTGATTCCATATCAGTTACTTTCACAAAGTAGATATAGGCAGTACGGGAAACACCATCAGTATTAGGCAATACAGTCAGGTTAAGCATGTAGGAAGAGGATGCACGAGTTTTTGTCTCCTGTGTCAGCCAAGTGCCAGTACCCAAAGAACCATAAATCAACAATTCATCTTCAGCTATATTCGTAGAGAATCTAATATCCAATTCTCCACCTTCAACAGACACATTATATATATTCTGCTCGAGATTCACAAATTCTGCCGATTCCTGCTCTATGGTAATGTCTTGCGTCAATGTCCCAGAAGTTAATGTAAGTGTTGCTGTACGTACATTTCCTGTTACATTCTCACTGATAGCAGTAAGCGTAATATTGCACGTACCCGCTTCTCCCGAAACCGGAGCGATTGTAAACCAATCCGCAACTGTACTCGCCTTCCATTCACGGGTACTCGTAAAACTGATTGTTACCTGAGAACCTTTAGCCGAACCCATCACGACATCTCCGACATTCTCTATCGAAAAGTTAGGATCTACTTCATCTTCAGTACAGGATACTATAAAAAACAAAAACAAGGGAAATAATAGAAGATAAATTGTTCTCATACCCATTACATGTTATTTTGTTATACCAAAGATAAGCTACATTTTCATTACCAGAAAATTTATTCGACAAATCGCCCTAAAAAAAAGACGTACGGACTTTTTTTTGAACTTTCCGATATAGAATAATAGTCATTCAAAAAAAAAGGGGTTGAAAGTCATAGACTTTCAACCCCTTTTCTATTATTTCAATCGTCTTATTCAGCGATTTTATTTCACTTCCTCGAAGTCAGCATCCTGAACGTTATCTCCGTGCTTGCTGTTATCTTGCTGGCCAGCACCACCATTCATATCAGGACCAGCCTGTGCTCCACCTTGTGCACCGCTCTGTGCATACATTTCAGCACTTGCAGCCTGGAAAGCAGTATTGATTTCTGCCATAGCAGTATCAATAGCAGCCAAATCCTGTGCCTTGTGAGCATCTTTCAATTTCTGCAAAGCAGCTTCAATCGGAGCTTTCTTGTCAGCAGGCAACTTATCACCTAATTCCTTCAACTGATTTTCAGTAGAGAAGATTACGCTGTCAGCCTGGTTCAGCTTGTCGATCTTTTCACGTTCTTTCTTATCTGCTTCAGCATTAGCTTCAGCTTCAGCCTTCATCTTTTCGATTTCTTCCTTGCTCAAACCGCTGGATGCTTCAATACGGATAGCCTGTTCTTTACCGGTAGCCTTATCTTTTGCAGATACTTTCAAGATACCGTTGGCATCGATATCAAATGTAACCTCAATTTGAGGAACACCACGACGAGCCGGAGCAATACCTGTCAAGTTAAACTGACCGATTGATTTGTTCTGTGCAGCCATCGGACGTTCTCCCTGTAATACGTGGATAGTAACTTCCGTCTGGTTATCGGCAGCAGTAGAGAATGTTTCACTCTTACGAGCCGGGATGGTAGTGTTAGCATCGATCAACTTAGTCATTACACCACCCAGTGTTTCGATACCCATTGACAACGGAGTAACATCCAACAATACTACACCTTTGATTTCGTCTGTCAACACAGCACCTTGTACAGCAGCACCAATTGCTACTACTTCATCCGGATTCACACCTTTAGAAGGAGCCTTGCCAAAGAAATCCTCTACCAATTTCTGAACAGCCGGAATACGTGAAGAACCACCAACAAGGATTACTTCATCAATATCAGCATTGTTCAAACCTGCATCACTCATTGCCTTCTTACATGGTTCAAGACAAGCCTGAATCAATTCGTGAGCCAAAGATTCGAATTTTGCACGAGTCAAAGTCTTCACTAAGTGCTTAGGCACACCACCTACCGGCATGATATACGGCAAGTTGATTTCTGTACTTGTAGAAGAAGAAAGCTCAATCTTAGCTTTTTCAGCAGCTTCTTTCAGACGTTGCAAAGCCATCGGATCCTGAGTCAAGTCAGCACCTTCGTCGTTCTTGAATTCCTGTACTAACCAGTTGATGATTACCTGATCGAAGTCATCACCACCCAGGTGGGTATCACCGTTTGTAGAAAGTACTTCAAATACACCACCACCAAATTCGAGGATAGAGATATCGAATGTACCACCACCAAGGTCGAATACAGCAATCTTCATATCTTTGTGAGCCTTATCCAGACCGTAAGCAAGAGCTGCGGCTGTCGGTTCGTTTACAATACGTTTTACTTCCAGACCGGCAATCTGTCCGGCTTCCTTAGTAGCCTGACGTTGAGAGTCGGAAAAATATGCAGGAACGGTGATTACTGCTTCTGTTACTTCCTGACCGAGATAGTCTTCGGCAGTTTTCTTCATTTTCTGAAGAATCATAGCAGAGATTTCCTGCGGAGTGTACAGACGTCCGTCGATGTCAACACGCGGAGTGTTATTGTCACCTTTCACTACTTTATAAGGAACACGAGTCACCTCCTTCTGTACCTGATCCCAAGTTTCACCCATGAAACGTTTGATAGAGAAGATTGTACGTGTAGGGTTCGTAATAGCCTGACGTTTTGCAGGATCACCCACCTTACGTTCACCGCCATCTACGAAAGCGACAACAGAAGGAGTCGTACGTTTACCTTCACTGTTTGCAATTACTACAGGTTCGTTACCTTCGAATACGGCAACACAAGAGTTTGTAGTTCCTAAGTCAATACCAATAATTTTTCCCATGATCGTTATTTTTTTATTTATTATTTATTCATTGATTTCTTTTTGTCCGGTTGTTTCTCCGGCTCTTATCAAGGAGCCTCGTCGCGAACGGACGCTTACTAAAAAGCAAACCGTGTGCCAAAAAGAAATTATACGAATGCATGACATAATATCTGCCAAAAAGACAGTTTTAATAAATAAACACTGCTGACATAGTCATATTCAAAGCCAGTCAGCAACTGTTTCTTTAAACAAATACAGACGACTCTGGTTCGATGAAAGAAAAAAAATATGCCTGTGTCGTCATGTGCGACACAGGCATATCCTATTATATAGATTGATCTATTTATTACTTTTCCAGCACGATGACCAATGCGCCATTTGCATCATACAAGCCAATGCCGCCACCGGACAACACATCGAATGACTTCACCTCATTGATAGCTTTCAGCACCTTACCTTCTGTTTCCATGTCCGGACAAGCCATCATTGTGCTCGCTACTCCCGGAAAAGAAATTGATTTGGCATTGCTGGTACTGGTTTCAAAACCGCCATTAATCAAATTACATCCGGCATTGCCATGAATTGTCTTTTTCTTCACATCAAAAGCAATGAAAGGTTGTTTTTCCATTCCGGAAGGAATTGCTTCACCATTCACTTCTTTTATTTTCCATTCTCCATTCAAAACCGAAAGTTTTACATCAGCCTCCTTCTTTTGTAGAACGACAACCGGACGGTTGGACGAATTGCAAAGATACACTTTGTCCTTACCTGCCTTCTTATATCCTTTTACTTGCGCAAAAGCATTCAATACATTATTTTCAGTAGTCATATCCGGACACATCATCCGGGTACTAGCCATTCCTGTAAGTTCAAGACTTCCCGGCTTCGCATTTACATCGAAGCTACCCATCATCCGATTACAGCCGCTATTGCCGGACACACGACCGGTTGCTGTATCAAAAGCGATAAAAGGAAGGGATTTACTTTCGCCCGGAGTGATTTTCGAGCCATTAACTTCTATGATATTCCATTCACCATTAATAGACGACAGGGAAATTGCCTTCTCAACCGAACGGCACGAAGACATTGCAAGTGCTGCACCAGCAATGCAAATTGAAACAAATACTTTCTTCATATTGTTATAACGTTTAAGTTAAAATCGAGGGCAAAGATATCAAAAAGATTGGAAAATAACATCCAATGCAACATAAAATATATACATTTGCCAGTAAATGTACAACAAACGAACAATTTACATAGTTCACTTAAAGTAAACAAATATGAGAATAATTGTCCTGTCTTTGATTCTATTCTACTGTGGTACGTCTCCTATCATAGCCCAAAGTGATTACATCGTCACTACTCCTTCTGCACAGGAAATCCCTGTAGGCCAAGAAGAACAGTTTATCAAAAGTAACTTTCCGTTGCTACCGCTGGGCAAATGGACACCCGGAATGAAATTTATGTTCGTTCCATCTCCACGGAGCATGTTCCTTCCCACCCTTTCCAGCTACGAGACCGAGAAAGGGGTAGACAACAGCCTGCTGAAACATAAAATACTCACTTTCACGGGAACTGAAGAGAAAGCTCAGAATATCCCCAACGGGACTAACTACTCCACTCGCTTCATCTTCGAATGTGAGGGAGGAAAATATTATTATGAGATAAAGAATATGCGGCTGGAGGAGATCTCCGAAAAGGCTCCCCGTGCCGGCATCAACGGATTGGTTTATTTGAAGGATGTGGATACTGCTAAAGAGCTGTTGGTAGGAAAAACAGTCTATATACAAGCAGAAAGTGTCCGGATAGACGATGCCAACAATTATTCCGGCTACCGGGATATAGCCATTCCCGTCAATACGGAAGCAACGATTACCGCTATCGGAGTCGGCAGTCAGGCATATCCGGCAAAAATCGTATTCAAAGATACGCAGGGACATTCTTATTATCTGGAAGTTGCCCTCTCACGAACAAACTCCGGCATGGACCTGAATGATTTTCAAGGAGAAAAGAGAATGAAATATTTCTCAAATGCATTCAGTTTCACCAATAAGAGTCTAGGCACTATCGAAAGCCTGAAAAATAAATATATGGGAATGACAGTTTATCCTAAAAAGGTGCTGCCAGCCAAAAGAATCATATCATTTGAAGACAAGCAGACCGAATCACGCGTTCACCTGCCCCGATATACAGTTCTGCAAATCAAAGATATTAGATTATCTCCTCCCGGCAGTCTGGCTATTCTTTCATTAAAAGACAATGACGGAGCGATCTATGAATTGGAAACCGATCTGAAATATGATGTTATCGTCAGAAATGAAAATTATATCGAAGACTTTTTCGGATTCGAAGATATACATAAAAAATATCCGGGTATCACAGAAAATCGTTGGCAGATTATCTCCCGGGGAGATCTGGAGACGGGCATGAGTACAGTGGAATGCCGTTTGTCCATTGGTGATCCGATAGAAATCGAGCTAAAAAAAGACAATCGTTTCGAAACTTGGTTTTACAATGGCAAAACACTGGAATTTGAAAATGGAACCTTGCAGCGTTACAAATAAAAAGGGGTAGCTGCGAATGATTATCTGAAAATAATCACGTATATTTGCAAAGCTAACAATTCCAATATTCTTAATATTTTAATTCGCAATTAACGAAATGGGTAGAGTTCTTATTATTGGTGCGGGCGGTGTTGGCACTGTCGTTGCGCACAAAGTGGCACAAAATGCCGATGTATTTACAGATATCATGATTGCCAGTCGTACGAAAGAGAAATGCGATAAAATCGTCGAGGCAATAGGTAACCCCAATATAAAAACAGCTAAAGTTGATGCAGACAATGTAGATGAGCTGGTAGCCTTATTCAACGATTTCAAACCGGAAATGGTGATTAATGTGGCTCTCCCTTATCAGGATCTGACTATTATGGAAGCTTGTCTGAAAGCTGGAGTGAACTATCTGGACACCGCTAACTACGAGCCGAAGGATGAAGCTCACTTTGAATACAGTTGGCAATGGGCTTATCACGATCGCTTCAAAGAAGCAGGTCTGACAGCTATTCTCGGTTGCGGATTCGACCCGGGAGTAAGTGGCATCTATACCGCTTATGCAGCTAAACATTATTTTGATGAGATTCAATATCTGGACATTGTAGACTGTAATGCGGGTAACCACCATAAAGCATTTGCTACGAACTTCAATCCGGAAATCAACATCCGCGAAATTACGCAGAACGGACGCTATTATGAAAATGGCAAATGGGTAACTACCGGTCCGCTGGAAATTCATAAAGACCTGACATATCCGAACATCGGTCCGCGTGATTCTTATCTTCTTTATCACGAAGAGCTAGAGTCATTGGTGAAACATTACCCGACAATCAAACGTGCACGTTTCTGGATGACTTTCGGACAAGAGTATTTAACTCACTTACGCGTTATCCAAAACATCGGTATGGCACGAATCGACGAAGTTGATTACAACGGAGTGAAGATTGTGCCGCTGCAATTCTTAAAAGCTGTATTGCCTAACCCGCAGGATTTAGGAGAAAACTACGAAGGAGAAACCTCTATTGGTTGTCGTATCCGCGGTTTGAAAGATGGCAAGGAACGTACTTATTATGTATACAACAATTGCAGCCATCAGGAAGCTTACCGGGAAACAGGTATGCAAGGAGTGAGCTACACCACCGGAGTTCCGGCAATGATCGGAGCCATGATGTTCTTCAAAGGTGAGTGGAAGCGTCCGGGTGTAAACAACGTAGAAGAGTTCAATCCGGATCCGTTTATGGAACAACTCAACAAGCAAGGTCTTCCCTGGCATGAAGAGTTCGACAAAAATCTGGAATTATAAGAGTAGACTTATTCATTAAAAAGATAGTTATGATAAACGTAGGAGATAAAGCACCGGAAATCTTAGGCATCAATGAAAAAGGCGAAGAAATCCGTTTAAGTGCTTATAAAGGAAAAAAGATTGTGTTGTACTTCTACCCGAAGGACAGTACATCAGGTTGCACCGCACAAGCGTGTAATCTGCGCGACAACTATTCCGAACTACGTAAAGCCGGCTATGAAGTAATCGGTGTCAGCGTAGACAATGAAAAGTCGCACCAGAAATTCATCGAAAAAAACAATCTTCCTTTTACCCTGATTGCCGACACTGACAAAAGGTTAGTGGAAGAGTTTGGAGTATGGGGAGAAAAGAAACTGTACGGACGTGCTTACATGGGTACTTTCCGCACTACTTTCCTGATTAATGAAGAAGGAATCGTAGAACGGATTATCACTCCCAAAGAAGTGAAGACCAAGGAACATGCCTCACAGATTTTAAATCAATAACTCCATTAATTATATAAGAATAAGGTATGGCAAAGAAAGATGAACTTAATTTTGAAACAGATAATAAAATGGCATCAAGCGAAAAACTAAAAGCCTTACAGGCTGCCATGGAAAAGATAGAAAAGAGCTTCGGTAAAGGTTCTATCATGAAAATGGGTGATGATAGTGTTGAACAAGTAGAAGTGATCCCGACAGGCTCTATTGCCTTGAACGTGGCACTTGGTGTTGGAGGTTACCCTAGAGGTAGAATCATCGAAATCTATGGCCCGGAGTCTTCCGGTAAAACAACATTGGCTATCCACGCCATTGCTGAAGCACAAAAGGCCGGCGGTATCGCTGCTTTTATTGATGCCGAACACGCTTTCGACCGTTTCTACGCATCTAAACTGGGAGTGAACATTGATGATCTTTATATCTCTCAACCGGACAACGGAGAACAGGCTTTGGAAATTGCAGAACAACTGATCCGTTCTTCTGCTATCGACATCATCGTTATCGACTCTGTAGCCGCACTGACCCCTAAAGCGGAAATCGAAGGTGACATGGGTGACAATAAGGTAGGTCTTCAGGCACGTTTGATGTCTCAGGCACTCCGTAAGTTGACAGCTGCTGTGAGCAAGACACGTACGACTTGTATTTTCATCAACCAGTTGCGTGAGAAGATCGGCGTTATGTTCGGTAACCCGGAAACAACGACTGGTGGTAACGCATTGAAATTCTATGCTTCCGTACGTTTGGATATCCGTGGTAGCCAACCTATCAAAGATGGTGAAGAGATTCTTGGTAAACTGACCAAAGTGAAAGTAGTGAAGAACAAAGTAGCGCCTCCTTTCCGCAGAGCTGAATTTGACATCATGTTTGGTGAAGGTATCTCCCACTCCGGAGAAATCATCGACTTGGGTGCTGACTTGGGAATCATCAAAAAGAGCGGTTCATGGTATAGCTACAACGATACTAAGTTAGGACAAGGGCGTGATGCCGCTAAACAATGCATTATGGATAATCCTGAATTGGCAGAAGAACTGGAAGGACTGATTTTTGAAGAATTGAAGAAGAAATAAATAGCTTTAGATCTGTTTATCCGTAGGCTGAAAGCTAAGTAAACAAAGGTGGGAGAAAGTCGTTTACGATCATTCTCCCACCTTTTTCTTTTTTATATCATTCTCTCTTTTATCCCTTATACAAAATAAATGTATGCCAATGTACTCAAGCTGATAATTATCCAAAGCAATATTCCTTGAATCAGAGGTTTAATTCCAACGGCTTTCAAAACATCAATAGAAAGAGAAGCACCGATGAAGAACATAGTTATCGTCAAAGTCTTACGGGCAATACCGTTGATAGCTGCTCCTAATTGTGGCACTCCATCCAGTAAATAAGTATTTACCACCAATGCCAATACGAAGAAGAGGATAAACCATGGAATACTGATCTTTTGTCCTTTGCTCTTGAAAATAAAGGAAGTAGCAAAAGCCATCGGGATAATCCAAAGAGCACGGGTCAATTTGATAGTAGTAGCCACTTTTAATGCTTCTTCACCATAGGCAGCTCCCGCGCCTACTACAGAACTGGTATCATGAATGGCAATAGCTGCCCATGTTCCAAACTGTTGTTGATCCATATTCAATGCATGACCAATGGCAGGGAAAATGAAAAGTGCAATAGCGTTCAGGATAAAGATTGTACCTAATGCCACAGACATTTCACTGTCCTTCGCTTTCAACACCGGTCCCACTGCTGCGATAGCACTACCACCACAGATAGCGGTTCCCGAACTGATAAGATAAGCTGTATTCCGATCTATTTTAAACAATTTACGTCCGATGAACCAGCCAATTACCAATGTTCCGATTACTGAAATGACCGTAAATTCCATACCTTCCTTACCGGAAGCTAAAGCAGAATGAAGGTTCATACCGAATCCCAATCCTACTACTGAATATTGCAACAGATATTTCGATGTTTTCTTATTAAACTTTGGATGTGCTTGTCCGCAAGTTAATGCAAAAATAAGTCCGAGGAACAAAGCAACGGGAGGAGTTACCCAAGCCGACCATGCTTCCAATCCCGGAATATAGTCTAAAAACAGGAAGAAAGTCAGAGTGGAAAGCAGCGCAATATAAATCATCTTATTATTTGCCTGCAAAGTTTTTGTAGCTGTTGAAATCATATCTTTTTGTCTTTAATCGTTTTCCGGGTGCAAAGGTACGGTAAACAATCAAGACCCACCAATAGTTTCTAATTATGCATTATAACTTTTAATTATAGGCATACTCTCTCCCAACTACTCTTACACTGTTACAATGTCTTTCCCAAAAGGCGATAATGCCAAAGATGCCAACTTGAAGTGTTGCAATCCAAAAGGGATTCCGATAATGGTAATGCACAATATAGCCCCGAAAACCAAATGTGACAGACAGATCCAAATGCCACCCAGAAATATCCACAGGATATTCATCAATATATAGAGGCAGCCACCGGAACGGTTCCCACTTCTGACTTCTTTACCGAAAGGCCATAAAGCAAGTCCGGCCAACTTCAATGTTTGCATCCCAAAAGGAATGCCGATAATGGTCAGCATCATCAATAAACTCGAAATGAGGTATTCGACAGCAGTAAAGATACCACCAAGCAGCAACCACAATAGATTCATTAAACAGCCCATATAAAATAGTATTAGTTATTATTCCAATTTTCTTTTTGTTGTCTCATCCACTTTACCCTGATAATAATGGTCGATCACTTGCTGAAACAAATCATCCGAAGCAACTTCATTAAAAAGCGTCATGCATGACAATACTTTCATCGCATCTAACGAACCGAAAACTTCCTGCGCCGTTTTATTTTTCAATTGAAGAAAAACAGACGTTATTTCACGAAGTCTTTCTCCCAAAATTGGATGGGCAAGATATGCTTCAGCCTCTTCTTTGCCGCTAAGACCATAATACTGTGAATTATAACTCATGCCCAATCCTTTCAGTTGAGGAAATATATACCAAATCCAATGGGAATATTTCCGCCCGTTTCTAACTTCTGCAAGGGCTTGTTCATAATCACCTCGCTGGGCATCTAAAAATCGTTGTAAGTTATAGTTAGTCATAGATACTTCTCGCATTTTTTTAAGTTATCATACTTTCAGGAGATAACAGAATCAAATAAGTGATTTATTTCGAATCACAGCACTTTTTTCAATTCTATTAAAGCCGAGACTTCGTTTTCCTTATTAATGTACTTCTCTATTTCATAGGGTTTATATCCTAATTTAGTATATAACAGAAGCCCACTCGTATTAGCATCAAAACAAGACAAATGAAGCTCCGATACATTATATTTCTTTTTCCCAATATCTTCCATAGCATTTATCAGAAATGTGCCAACGCCACGATTACGAAAACAAGGACTTACTATTACATTTCCAATAGCACAATATTGAGATTCTCTTACCTCATAGAAGTTTGCAAACCCTACTACTTCATTATTAAATAAAACAACAGTCGAATCAAATCTATCTTTTATTGTATTCTTTAATTGATTGATTGATTGTTAAAGGAAAATCAGCTTTAGGAAACATAAAAAACAGTTCCTGCTTGTTTCGAGGTAATTTACAAACAGTTTCTAAATCGTCAAACGTAAAATCTCTATAAGTAAGTTTTTCTTTTTCCATAATAATCATGCTGATACCCTCCATTTCTTTTCTACATACAATATTATAACCGACTTTGCTATATAGATGCAAAGTATTGGGTGTCTCTTCGCCTGTAAAAAGAGAAAACTTATGACAGTGAGGAAATAACCGTTCTATTTCAGTCATAAGTTCTCTACCTATACCTTTATTCTGAAAATCGGGATGCACTATCAATTTACCAATATGACATACTCTATTTTCATCCATACGTCCCCTGACAGAACCTACAATCTGTCCATCATCTGATACGTATTTTAGAATAATGCCTGTATGATACTCATCACAAATCTCATCCTGATTTTGCAACAAAGGGGGAAGATCGAATTTATTCATTCGTTCGGCCACCACCATAAAAGATTTCTTTTGCAAAGATAAAATGTTTACCAAATCATTTTCTTCGGCTTGCATGATATTAGTATGACTCATAATATTACAAATATACACTTTTCTAAAAACTAACAGAAGCATTGCATCCACTTTTTAGGAAATAATATATTAAGCATAAAATCCCGTTATACCCTTTCTCTTCAATCATCTTCATTCCCTCCCAAACTATTAATAGAAAATTTCTTCTTTATTAAGGATAAACTTCTTTTTGTCAAATAGAAAACTTACCTTTGTATAAGAGTAAACTATAAATGCAAGCTTTGATTATAAAAATGAAAGCTTTGTTTTTATAAACGTAAGCTTCAATTATAAAAACAAAAGTTGCATTTATAGTTTATAATTAATCAAAAGGAACTTTACTATTAGAAGAAAGGAAGTTTGCCTCTAATACAAAAGAACTTATCTATTAATACTTTAAACAATAGATGATATGGCAAGATATATCATAGAGGAGATGCCCGATCTTCAGAAAACAGGCAAAAGAATTACTTATCCTAAATTTGCGCGGATAGATAATACAAGCATAAAAGAGTTGGCGCAACGAGTTGGCGACGTCAGTGGATTCAGTGCAGGAGACATAGAAGGCGTACTACTTCAGACCGCCATTGAAATGGCGCATTTGATGGCAGAAGGACGCTCGGTAAAGATAGACGGAATAGGAACGTTTACTCCCTCTCTTACTTTAGGCAGAGACAAGGAGCGGGAAGATCCGGAAGAAGGTGGGAGTCATCGCAACGCACAAAGTATCTTTATAGGAGGTGTAAATTTCCGGGTAGACCGAGAAATGGTGAGAAATATCAGCGAAAGATGCCAACTGGAAAGAGCACCCTGGAAAAAGCAACGATCCTCTAATAAATTCACATCGGAACAACGACTGGCATTAGCTCTAAAGTATCTGGATGAACATCCCTTCCTGACCGTTTGGGAATATCGCAAACTAACAGGATTGTTGCAAACAGCAGCAACCAACGAACTAAGACAGTGGGGACATCAACCGGATTCTGGAATAGAAATCACAGGAAGAGGAGCACACAGGGTATATATAAAGAAAAAATAGTCGAACGAAGAGGATAACAGTATGAGAAATACCCCGAAAATAGATGAGAAATAACTGTTTTGAGGCCTATTTCACTAAAGAAACTATGAGAAATAGGCTTTCTCAAAACGTTTCTCATTCAGTAATTACCTGGTTATAAGATTATTATAAAATAATTATGAGAATATGAGAAATGAAAATCATTTTTCTGGTTCTTCGTCAAATTTGGTGGTAATCTCTTTTTTATTTCAACTGTCTTCTTCTTTCTTAATCCTATTAAAAGTTGT
>NZ_JBDFVF010000014.1:0-139901 GCF_040913205.1 Bacteroides sp. MSSM.1001136sp1_RTP21357st2_D2_RTP21359_211015
TAACAAAGCCCGGGCTTGAGAAAGTCTGGGCTTTGCGCATAAAAAAGGCTGTGTCAGCGTTTTGACACAACCTCATTATTTTATAGATTATCTTACTTGTCTTTTATTTCGATTTTGTTCCGAAGTTTGTAGAGACAACTTCAAGTTTGAGTAAATACTCTGGATATAAAGGGTTGCCTTGAGCATCTTGTATGCTTCCTTTGCTACCCCCTTTCAAACGTGCATAGCCAGGTTTCAGGTCATGTTGTATGCTAATAACATTGCTCGAAGAACCATAATAGCTATTACTTGAGGAAGCATCTGTGGTTACAAGTACTGGAATAAGTATGAATTTGTTCCAATCACTATATTTTTCCCATTCTTCAATATTATGAACCTCTTTAGATTCTGTTTTGCCTTCGGAGTTAGTTATTTGGAGAGTTATCGTACCATTCTTGAGTTTCTTTTCTGCTTCTTCTCTTTCTCCATCCTCTAAACAATTATTTATCATTTGAGTGATATTGTTGAATGTATATTGGGTAAAGTTAGTTGTAGTAGGATTAAATAGAGATGAAGTTATACCATCGCTAAGTTGATTACCTTTGAAGAAACTATCTTTATATTTTTTACGTATTAATAAAACGTTATTAGGAGTAGACATGCCAAACTTCTTATCACTGGTTTCATTATAGATAGGAATCCCTAATTTTACCGCATTCAAAGTATCTCCTTGAAGCTTTTCTGCTATTTGACTAACAGGGAGAGTTAACTGAGTAAAGATTCCAGCTGGACTTTTTAAATAAGTCCATTCAGATTTATTGATGCAATTTTGAATAGCTACTTTATCATTCTCTAACTGGTTTGCTTGAATAACTTCACGAGTGGTAGCAAAGGTACGATATCCATAGTAAGTAGAGTCTTTATACTCTCCATTTTCTTCTGCTACTTTCTTTTGCAATTTAAGACCAGTAATTGTATCGACAGCATAGCATTTATACACTACGTTCATTTGAGCTTGATTTATGTAAAGTACCGTACCATCACCGTAATCACTTTTCACATAAATTCCCTTAAAAATCTTCCTAAACTCTTTATTGTCAAGATTGACACCTAACTCATTGGCTTTTTTTATAATCTCTTTACCAATTTCCTTGGCAGCTTCGTCTCTGAAAGAAACATGAACACTAGGGACATACGTACTAAGATTACGAATAGAGTCTTTTACTGAAAGATCGACTGCTGTATAAGCTTTCGTGCCTAATAAGCTATTAGGATCTGCGTGATCGTAGTAGTTTTCCGGATTAATATTTGTATAGTAGGCATGTTCAGTATCTAAGTTCTCGCTCAATTCATAGACACTCAAACGACAAGCTGTTAATGAATCTCCAAAGTAACTGCTATACCATAAATAAAGTTCGATAGTGTGGATGTTACCAATGATTTTATTGTTGTCATCACGTATGAATGTGACATCTTTATTATCTTCATTATCATCCCCTACCATTACGCGGGTAGCTTTCTTCTCTTCGTCCAAAGCAGTACCATCATATACTCCAGGGAATGTCATTCCTGACGGACAGTTGAGTTCTGCCAAGAAGCCTGCCTGATAAGTTCCAAATATTTCATCAGTGAACTTACCTACATACCCTATATTAGTCATTGCATAAATCTCACCGGCATGAACGGATTCGGTAGTTACATCAAATGTAGATAGCTTTCCATTGATATTTTGGTCGCTTCCCGGAAACATTCCCAATCCCAGTCCGGCAGTGTTGTCATCACAACCCCAAAAGGTGATTGCCAGTAAAACTATTAAGGCGTATTTTGTTTTCATGATCGTCGTATCTTGATTTTTTTTATTCTTCTTCGTTTGCAGTCGCATCCCATACCTGATCGTAGAACTCGTTGCAGGCATCTGCATAGTTTTCCGGGTTCTGGTAGTCAAGCACCAGTTTGCCAGATTGGCGGGCGTATTCAATAATAGACTCGTCTACTTTTTCGCTGTTTTGTATGACTCCATCCGAATAATCAACGGCGAGTTTGCACAGAGCAGCATAGTCTACCGGCTCTTTCAAATCACCTAAATCTTTTTTGGAAATACCTTTCAGCATCAATTTGGCTGCGAAATCGTCGCTAAGTGTACTCTTGAAATCATCTTCATAAACAGAGAATACCACTTTAGCGTCGCGAAAAGAAGGTTCGTCTTTATAGGCTTTCTTAATATAAAGAGGAGCTAAAGCTGTCATCCAGCCATGACAGTGAATGACATCAGGACACCAGCGAAGTTTTTTCACTGTTTCCAATACACCGCGTGCATAGAAAACGGCACGGCTATCGTTATCATCATATTCTATACCATTTTCATCCGTTGTCTGCATACGATTCTGGAAATAATCATCGTTATCGATGAAATATACCTGCATACGTGCGGATTGGATAGAAGCAACTTTTATAATCAAGGGGTGGTCAGTATCGTCGATAATCAGGTTCATACCAGAGAGGCGGATCACTTCGTGCAGTTGATTTCTGCGCTCATTGATATTTCCCCATTTAGGCATAAAGGTTCTGATTTCACGGCCTTTTTCTTGTATCGCCTGTGGAAGGTTTCTACCTATATTGGCCATTTCGGATTCTGAAACGTAAGGTGTAATCTCTTGAGTAATAAATAAAACTTTATTCGCCTTTGTCATAATAACAATAGTTCACTATAATATTCTGCAAAGATACGAAAAAAAAGACACATTAAATAAGATATTCTTTCTTTATGTGGCAAATATTAGTTTATTTTGCAGAGTTTTTGCAAACGAGTAAAACATAAACCAATTGACGAAAATGAAAGTAGTGCACACTATCAAGGACTTACAGGCAGAATTGACTGCCCTAAGAGCCCAAGGTAAAAAGGTGGGACTGGTTCCTACAATGGGTGCTTTACATGCGGGACATGCATCTCTGGTAAAGCGCAGCGTAAGTGAGAATGGTGTAACTGTTGTGAGTGTTTTTGTGAATCCCACACAGTTTAACGATAAAAATGACTTGGAGAAATATCCGCGTACATTGGATGCAGATTGCCGTTTGTTGGAAGAATGCGGGGCGGATTTCGCTTTTTCTCCTTCAGTTAGCGAAATGTATCCGGAACCGGATACCCGTCAATTTAGCTATGCACCATTGGATACGGTGATGGAAGGAGCTTTCCGTCCGGGACATTTTAACGGTGTTTGCCAAATTGTCAGCAAGCTGTTTGATGCTGTACAGCCGGATCGTGCATATTTCGGAGAGAAAGACTTCCAGCAGTTAGCGATTATTCGTGAGATGGTTCGACAATTGAAATATAACCTTGAAATTGTAGGTTGTTCAATTGTACGTGAGGAAGATGGACTGGCATTGAGTAGCCGGAACAAACGTTTATCTGCAGAAGAACGTGAAAATGCTTTAAATATTTCTCGCACCTTATTTAAAAGTCGTAACTTTGCAGCCACTCATACAGTGAGCGAGACGCAAAAGATGGTTGAAGATGCGATTGAAGCCGCTCCGGGTTTGCGTATGGAGTATTTTGAGATCGTAGACGGAAACACATTGCAGAAAATTAGCAATTGGGAAGATACTTCCTACGCAGTAGGATGCATCACAGTGTTCTGTGGAGAGGTCCGGCTGATCGATAACATTAAATATAAAGAATAACTAAAAAGACGAAACCTTATGATGATTGAAGTGTTGAAGTCGAAAATTCATTGTGCACGTGTCACGGAGGCAAATCTGAACTACATGGGTAGTATCACGATTGATGAAGACCTGTTGGATGCTGCAAACATGATTCCGGGAGAGAAAGTGTATATCGCTGATAATAACAACGGTGAACGCTTTGAAACCTACATTATCAAAGGTGAACGCGGTTCGGGCAAAATTTGTCTGAATGGTGCTGCTGCCCGCAAGGTGCAACCCGATGATATTGTGATAATCATGTCCTATGCATTGATGGATTTTGAGGAAGCCAAGTCGTTTAAACCGGCTGTAATTTTCCCTGATCCTGCTACGAATAAAGTGGTAAAGTAGAAAGTATCTTTAGATATTTGAAATGAGAAAAGCCCCGTTTACAGTTCGTAAACGGGGCTTTTCTTATTCTACTTTTTTATGCCGGGGGTGATCGATGTTCTACCCACGTGTGAGTTGGTTTTAGCCCGGG
Source organism: Bacteroides sp. MSSM.1001136sp1_RTP21357st2_D2_RTP21359_211015 (assembly GCF_040913205.1). Classification (NCBI taxonomy): domain Bacteria; kingdom Pseudomonadati; phylum Bacteroidota; class Bacteroidia; order Bacteroidales; family Bacteroidaceae; genus Bacteroides; species Bacteroides sp. MSSM.1001136sp1_RTP21357st2_D2_RTP21359_211015. The sequence continues at coordinate 4,160 of NZ_JBDFVF010000014.1, forward strand.
TGTTAATAAGCGGCAGTTAGTTGCCGGCGTTTGTTTTCAGTTGCTCATTCATAGCAGCGGCAGCTTTACGGCCATCACCCATCGCCAGAATTACGGTAGCTCCACCGCGAACGATGTCACCACCTGCGTAAATCATTGGGATAGAAGATTCCATGTTGTCATTTACTGCGATAGTTCCTTTTCGTCCTAATTCCAGTCCTTTGATAGAGCTTGGAACAATCGGGTTGGGAGATACCCCAACGCTGACAATGGCCAGGTCTATATCGATTGTTTCTGTCGCTCCCGGGATGGCTACAGGACTACGACGTCCGGAAGCATCCGGTTCGCCTAATTCCATCTTTTGCAGAATAACTTGTTTTACGCAACCTTGTTCATCAGCAATATATTCGATAGGATTATGCAGAGTGAGGAATTCAACTCCTTCTTCTTTGGCGTGTTTTACTTCTTCGATACGTGCAGGCATTTCTTCTTCCGAGCGACGATAGATAATAATAGCACGTTCAGCGCCAAGACGTTTTGCTGTACGGACAGAGTCCATAGCTGTGTTACCACCACCGATTACTGCCACATTCTTACCGAATGCTACCGGAGTGTCTGAATCTTCGCTGGCGGCATCCATCAAATTGACACGGGTGAGGTATTCATTTGAAGACATGATATTGATAGAGTTTTCTCCCGGGATATTCATAAAGTTTGGCAGTCCGGCACCGGAAGCCACGAATATTCCTTTGAAACCTTCCGCTTTCAAGTCTTCTACACCGATAGTTTTTCCTACAATACAGTCTTTGATGAAGTTAACGCCCATCTTACCGAGATTGTCGATTTCTACGTCTACAATCTTGTTTGGCAAACGGAATTCGGGGATACCGTATTTCAATACACCGCCAATTTCATGCAGCGCTTCAAATACAGTTACATCATATCCATATTTAGCCATATCTCCGGCAAATGCCAATCCTGCAGGTCCTGAACCGATAACAGCTATTTTGATGCCGTTTTTCTCTGCAATGACAGGTACGGAGATTTGTCCGCTTTCACGTTCGTAATCAGCTGCAAAACGTTCCAAATAACCGATAGCTACCGGCTTTTCATTCATTTTCAGATGAATACATTTTGATTCGCACTGTTTTTCTTGCGGACACACACGACCGCAAACTGCAGGGAGCGCACTTGTTTCTTTCAATGTTTTAGCAGCTTCGAGGAACTCACCGCGTTCGATATTCTTAATGAAGCGGGGAATATCAATACCTACCGGACAGCCTTCCATACATCCAGGATTAGCACAGTCGAGACAGCGTTTGGCTTCTGTAACAGCCTGTTCTGCTGTTAATCCTTGATTAACTTCCTCTTTACGGCTGTGTGAACGGTATTCAGCATCGAGTTCATTCATCTCTACACGAGGAATAGCCGTACGTTCTTTTGGCTTCATGGATTTGCGTAACTCCTGTCTCCAAGTAGCATTACGACTTTTTTCATCGATTTCTTTGGTTGCTTCACATTCCGATTCCAGCTTATGCATTTCTTCGCGTTCGATATTCTTGAACGCACCCATACGTTTCAGCATTTCGTCGAAATTCACTTGGTGACCGTCGAATTCCGGACCATCTACACAAACGAATTTAGTCTTTCCTCCTACAGTGATACGGCAAGCACCGCACATACCTGTTCCGTCCACCATGATAGTATTTAGCGAAACATCTGTCGGAATTTCATATTTTTTAGTCAGCAAGCAAACGAATTTCATCATGATGGCAGGGCCAATAGCGAAACATTTGTCTACTTTCTCACGTTTGATAACTTCTTCTACACCTGCTGTCACCAGACCTTTACGGCCGTAAGAACCGTCATCCGTCATGATAATTACTTCGTCAGAGCTTTCACGCATTTCTTTTTCCAGGATGATGAGATCTTTATTGCGTCCAGCCAATACAGTGATAACACGGTTACCGGCAGCCTTCAAAGCCTGTACGATAGGAAGCATCGGAGCCACACCTACACCACCACCAGCGCAGATTACTGTTCCGAATTTTTCTATATGGGTAGCTTGTCCGAGTGGGCCTACTACGTCAGTGATAGATTCGCCTTCATTCAGCTCGCAGAGACGGGTAGAAGAAAGCCCGACTTCCTGCACTACCAGAGTAATGGTACCCTTTTTCAGGTCGGAACCTGCGATAGTCAATGGCATACGTTCTCCTTTTTCGCCTACACGTACGATGACGAAGTGTCCGGCCTTACGAGATTTAGCAATTAAAGGAGCTTCAATTTCAAATTTGAATACTTTTTCAGAAAAGCGTTCCTTGCTAATGATTTTGTTCATTATCTAATTAATTTGTTGTTTTTATTACGTAACTGCTATCAGAATGATATAAATTTTGGCAAAGATACAGCTTATTTGCGAAATATAAAAGAAAAGCCACTCTTTTGATGAGTGGCTCTCTATATAAGGGTGCTTTTATTAGTCTGTCAGATCAAGTCTTAGTCTATCTTGTCGAAGCCGCAGTACGGAACCAACGCTTTCGGAATTCTAATGCCTTCCGGAGTCTGGTTGTTTTCGAGTAGGGCAGCAACGATACGTGGCAGTGCTAATGCTGAACCGTTTAGTGTGTGGCAGAGTTCGGTTTTCTTTTCTGCATTACGGTAACGGCATTTCAGACGATTGGCCTGATAGGTATCGAAATTGGATACGGAACTTACTTCCAACCAGCGTTTCTGTGCCTCTGAATATACTTCGAAGTCGAAACAAAGGGCAGCAGTGAAACTCATATCACCACCACAGAGGCGGAGGATACGATATGGAAGTTCCAGTTTTTGCAACAGACCTTCTACGTGGTCTAGCATTTCCTGATGAGATTGTTTGGAGTGTTCCGGTTTGTCAATGCGAACCAATTCTACTTTGGAGAATTCGTGCAGACGATTCAGTCCGCGCACATCTTTACCATAGGAACCAGCTTCACGACGGAAACATTGTGTATAGGCGCAATTCATTATTGGCAACTGTTTTTCTTCCAAAATTACATCACGGTAGATGTTGGTTACAGGTACTTCTGCTGTTGGAATCAGATATAAATCATCTACTTCACAATGATACATTTGTCCTTCTTTGTCAGGAAGCTGTCCTGTGCCATAGCCGGAAGCAGCGTTAACTACTGTCGGTGGCATGATTTCAGTATATCCGGATTTGCGTGCTTCGTCCAGGAAGAAGTTGATAAGAGCGCGTTGAAGTTGTGCGCCTTTACCTTTATATACAGGGAAACCTGCACCTGTGATTTTTACACCCAGATCGAAGTCTATTAAATCATATTTCTTAGCCAGTTCCCAGTGGGGGAGTGCATCTTTAGGAAGTTCAGTTTCCATACCTCCCATTTTTTCCACTACGTTATCTTCAGCGCCTACACCTTCGGGTACGCTGTCGTAAGGAATGTTGGGGATGGTGTAAAGTACATTCTGCATATCTGTTGCAGCCTGTGTCATAGCGGCGTCTAATTCTTTGTTACCTTCTTTTAGTTCGGCAACGCGTGCGCGTGCAGTCTCAGCTTCCTCTTTCTTGCCTTCTTTCATCAGTTGACCGATGGTGCGTGAAAGCGAGTTAACCTCTGCCAGATTCTTATCTAATTCATTTTGTGTGCTACGTCTCTTGTCGTTAAGAGCGATCACTTGATCGATCGTTTCCTTTGCATTTTTGAAATGCTTCTTTTCCAGTCCGCGGAGTACCGCCTCTGTGTTTTCTGTAATTTGTTTAATGGTAAGCATATCTATACTTTTTATGAACTTTCTTATTTAAGGCTACAAAGATAAAGAAAAAACGAATAATCAAGCAAATATATGTGTTATATATAATATATATGATGTGTCTATGATATATATAATACATGTATTGAGCTGTATAATAAACATATATGCAGTGAATGATACATACATGTCTCTTTTAGAGTGATATATAAAACTCTGGTTGTTAAAAAGAAAGGAGATGTAATCCAATGGATTACATCTCCTTCTCTTAAATATTTTCAGTTGTGCAATTATGCCTCAGTAGCAGGAACAACAGAAACATATCTTCTGTCTTCTTTGCCAACTTTGAAGCTAACTGTACCATCTACTAAAGCGAAAAGAGTGTGGTCTTTACCCATTCCGATGTTTTCACCCGGGTGGAATTCAGTACCTCTTTGACGAACGATGATGTTACCTGCTTTGCAAGCTTCGCCACCAAATATCTTAACGCCTAATCTTTTACTTTGTGATTCGCGGCCGTTCTTAGAACTACCGACACCTTTCTTATGTGCCATTTCTTCTTACTTTTTAATTGATTAAGCTACTACTTCTGTAATTGTTAATTCAGTGAACTGTTGACGGTGGCCGTTCAGTTTTCTGTGTCCTTTTCTTCTTTTCTTGTGGAAAACAAGAACTTTGTCGCCTTTAACCAAGTTTGAAACAACCTGGCAAACAACTTTAGCGCCTTCTACGGTAGGAGCACCTACTGTTACGTTTCCGTCTTTGTCTACCAAAAGAACTTTTTCAAATTCTACTGTTGAACCGTTTTCTGCACCTTCGATGTGGTGAACGAACAACTTTTGACCAGCTTCTGCTTTAAATTGCTGACCGTTAATCTCTACAATTGCGTACATCTTATATATAAATGTATAAGTTAGCTCCGGCGGGTGGTCTTTAATCACTTAAAGAACTCTTTATCGAACCCGTTGCGGAATAATCGGGCACAAAAGTACTATTTTTATTCGTTCCCGACAAATATTTCTTTTATTTTTTATAGGAGATAAAATGATTACGGCAAATAAATGAGCATTTTAGCTCTCATTGTAGCCTATTGGACTAATTCTCCTAAATTCTGCATAATGATTTTGTGTGGATAAACACGAAGTTCCTCTCCCGTTGTCATTCCGTTCAGCACACCTGCAAAATCGACTCCTGCATTCTGCGCTGTTTCGGCATCTACGGTGCTATCTCCAATATACAATGTCTCTTCGGGGCTACTTCCCAGATGTTCCAATGCAAATTTAACTCCTTCCGGCGAAGGTTTCGGTGCTTTTACATCTTCTCCTCCCACTACTATATCAAGAAAATCTTTAGGCAGAAATTCTTCCAGATAACTCAATATCCGGAAACGATACTTGGTAGAGATAATTCCGACGCGGGCACCCCGTTTCTTCAATTCTTTCAGTGTAGACAATGTGTCGGGAAAAAGACGGGTATTTACATTCATGTGTACATCAGCTTCCAGTCTGTACTCCTGCCGGAAGGCCTCCAGCTGTGCCGGGTTGGTAATTCCGGTAAGGATACTGAATGATTCTTCCAATGTTTTGCCGATTGTACGCTTGATAGCTTCATCAGTAACGGTTAAATACTGATGCCGGGTAAGCACAATTCTGAAACACTTAACGATACCACGCGACGAATCGGCTAGTGTGTAGTCGAAATCGAATAAATAGGTTTTGTAGTTCATTGGGGAAAACTTTTCCGCAAAAGTACTAAATACTTTTCTTATTTCACAGCTTCTACCGTGTATCCTTGTCTTTTTAGTAAGTTTAATAATCCTTTTTCTCCGGGGAGGTGCAGGGCGCCTACTGCAACAAAAGTCGGGGCAGCCTTCATGATTGCCGGTAGTTTTTCAGCCCATGCTTTATTACGGTTGTAAATTAGGACATCTTCTTCGCCGGGAAGTGCGTCACATTGATCGCCTTTACGTTCTTCACTGATTTTAAGCATGGTGTTCAGATCTTGGTTCATGTAGGCGTTTGTGAGCCTTTTCAGGTTTTCTACTTCAGTCTCTATATGGTTAAGAGTGCACATTAATAGTTGTGCTTGCCGTTGTAGTGAACTGCCATTGAAAAGCAGATTGAATTGGAATTCTGCAGTTTCCAGTCCGTCCACCTTTTTTCCGTTTTGGATGGCTTGGCTTTGAAAGAATGTGTCGAGTTGCTCTTGCGGGTTGAATTTCCCTATATGTTTTACGTAAGCCATCACCACTACATTATTTAATAAGAAGGCAGGTTTTAGCTTCGGAGCCATATTTAAATCTACCATCAGGTTTTCTTTGCAGAATTTATTAGCAGTCTCAAAGTCTTTCGGAGAAAGGAGAGAGTTTAGCGTGGTATCACTTTCAATCATCATTGCCTTTTGCATCTTTTCCATGGTGGCAGGCGATTGCATTTCCGACATTTTCATCTCTCCATATACTTGTTGAGTTTCATTCATAGCCTTTTTAAGTCCGGCAATGCTATCCATGATGCTGAACGGTGCTAGATGGTGAGTGCCTATGATGTAGGAAGGTTGGTTCAGTCCGTTGCCGGACACTTTCCATAAAAGCTGTGCATTGGCGCTGAATGCCACGCAAATAAATAGAACTGCTCCGATGAATGATTTCATAATTTTATATCATTAGAAGTTGATAATTAACGTATCCTGCCGCCGCTTATCCAGTGTTTGGTATAATAGTTCTCGTTCAAGTTGCTGACGATCACTCCTTTACTGGTGCTGGAATGAATAAACTTACCGTTTTTGAGGTAAATGCCTACATGAGCTACTTTATTTTTTGAACGACTGCTGGTGAAGAATACCAAGTCTCCTTCCCGGAGATTCCGTTTGGCGACTTTATTACTTTCTTTTTTTAGATCTTCCGTGTTACGCGGCACTTGGGTGCGGTATACCTTACGGTACACTTGATAAACTAATCCCGAACAGTCGGCTCCTCGTTTCGAATCACCTCCACCACGATAGGGAACCCCTATCCAGTCGGCTGCTTCCAGATAGAGCTTATGGTTATCCTCCATATTAATATCTACCCCCAACAATATAGAAGCTCGCGCCAATGCTTGATAATCCAGCCGGGGTGCGGAAGTGCGGCAGGAACTAAGGCTGGCAACCAGTCCTAATAAAAGGATGAATTGCAGGAAGTATCTTTTCTTTCTATTAGGTTTCTTTATACTAGACTTATGGGTATCAGACTTTTCTGTTATATATCTCATCATAATTATTTTATCATTCCCTATTTACCGTTTACTCTTCTTCTACATTAAAATAATCCTCCAGTTCTTTCTCTGCGGAGTTGTCCTCGTTGATAATATCCCGGATGATGACACCGTGTTCCAATAAAGCAATCCTCGGACATACATCTACGGTATGATTGAGATTGTGACTGGATATGATAACCGTAGCTTGATGCTCCTCATTATATTTCTTGAGCAGATGTTTGATGATAGACTGAGAACTTGGATCGAGAAAGTTGAATGGTTCGTCCAGTATCAGTAATTGCGGGTAATGAAGCATGGCAGAAATAATTCCGATCTTTTGCTTGTTACCTGCGGAGTAGTTACGGATTAGCTTCTTGTGCCCGATCACTTCTCCACTCATAAAACGTTCGAAAGGAATCAGACGTTCGTCCACTTCTTCTTTCTTTAGTCCGTACATCTTTCCGATGAAATAGAAATATTCTTCCGGAGTGAGATAATCAATCAGAAAACCATTGTCAATGAAAGCACCGGTAATGCTTTTCCAGTCTTCGCTTTGGCTGACATCAATATCATTAATAATCACCTTACCATCGTCTGCTTTTAACAGATCCAGCATGATTCGGAAGAGAGTTGTTTTACCGGCACCGTTGTTTCCCACCAATCCGAGCATATCGCCTTGATTGATTTCGTAGTGTTCTATGTCTACGGCAATCTTCTCACCGAAATTCTTTTTAAGTTTGTCAATGATAATCATGATCTTCAATGTTTATATGGTTAATGATTCATGAGCGTTTATTGGCGGCTGTCTCTGAAGCCTTCCATGTTTTCGTATCGCCGTTTCATGAAACGATGATATACATTTTTAATCCATAAAGGAGAAGTCAGGGTAAATCCGAGACCGACAACTAACAGAATAATGTAAGTGATTGTTTCACCTAAAAATGCATTTAATAGACTGTATAAGATGAGAGGCACACCGAAAGCAGCGAAATTAACCACCATCTGTATAGCGCTATTCGTTTGTCGGCTTGCCACTTTCTCGTTTAAGGGGACCGTCTGTTTGTTGTAGACAGCCAGTTGGAAAAAACAGAAATAAATAAAGCCGATGGTATAGAAAAACCAGGCGAAGGCGCCCAGTAAAGTGAGTTTATTCATGATGATGGCGGGAATCATGAGTATGAAAGGTATGATTTCGCCAATGCTGTATGTGTAATATTTGGCTTTCAGTAGACTCATAATTGATTCTTTACGAGACATCAGGCCATCAATGTAATTACCTTCGAATGACATAATCTGTGAAAGGATAATCATTCCGAATACGGCAAAGTTGTATACACAGATGAAAGAAGTCATGAAATTCCCGTCGTAGACACTGGAAAAGCTAAGTGCGACGGAGAAAGCCACCACTACAATTGCGATATTGCGTAATGCACCTTTGCAGCGGCGGTTGCGTAAAAGCATTTTCAGTTCCAGCCTCATATATTCGCCAACTTCCCCGTAGCGTTCGAAGAATTTATATTCGGAGACATGTTTAATCTGACTATCTTCTACTTTTGCCAGCTCTGCATAGATAAGTCCGGACATGATCTTGCGGTTAATCAACCATAAAATGGCAATCACAAGTATGGTGCCGAGAAAATAGAGAATGTTGCCCTGTATGTATCCGTCTCCCAGATCCATGAAGAAATAGAAGAGAGGACTATCTTCGGGAATAAAAAGAAGGCAACCTATTCCACCGTAGAAAGCAATAGGTAATAGAATCCACCAAATACGTTCGTTGATAAGAGTGCGGCAAAGCAAGTACCAGTAATTATTGGCAATAATCAATAGCAAGATACCGATAAGATAGGTGATGACACCGGGGATACCGAAAAACTTGGTAATAGTGATGAAGGAAAAAGGGACAAACAGAAACAACCAGAACAGGTTGAACAGGCTTAGTCCCGAGCGGATTAGTAAAAAGTCGATGACACGAATTCGTTTAACCGGCAGCAGGAGGTAAGGTTTTACCTCCTGCGTCGGTGTTTTTTGAAACGGAACACGCAACAGAAAGTCCAGTGCCAGGATAAAGATCAGAACCACTGCGTTCATCACATGATATGGTTCCCGGTTGGGAACCATATCAGAAAATCCGAACGCGAACGTCGTACCGAAGAATATCAGGTAACCAGCCCAGAATGCGCCCATGACATAACCGAGTATTTTAGCAACTTTGTTCTTTTCATACATCGGATGCCGTTTGGCGGCAAGCCTTCCATGTTTGCGTAATTCGTTGAATATCATCATTCGGTAGATATACTAGAGAATTTTTATTTGTTTTCTTCCGGCACGGTCATGATGACTTGAATTTCGTTGTTCTGTTTCAGCAATTTGGCGAGGAAGTCTTGCACTTCTTTCGCTGTAATGCTGTTGACCAACTTTTCATAGTCTTTTGTATTATCTACACCCGTGTAGAGGTATTCGTCCATATTATTAAGCCAGTAGCCGTTTTCTTTCTGGGCGTCTTTATACTTCTTCAGCATATATTCTTTGATCTTCTGCATGTGTTCGGCAGACGGACCTTCTTTTGCCATTTTGTGAAGTTGTTCTACAACAACAGCAGACAATTTATCTTTCTTGGCAGGGTCAGTTTGGAATACAATCTGAAGAACAAGTTCCTCTTTCGGGTATTTACCAAGACTTCCGTTACAGCTTACACCGTATGTACCTCCTTCTTTTTCACGGATTTCAGCAGTGTAAACCAAATCCAGAGCCTGATCTAAGAAGCTAAGCAGGACATTGTTGCGCAAGTCATATTTGCAAGTGCCGCTATAAAGGAACATGATGGTAGCCATCGGAGTTTCCTGTGCTTTCGCAAATACATTTTTGATCTCTCCCTTGCGGATGTCCATCTTGTTATCTTTGAAAGTCTCTTTACGGTTGATAGATGGCAGACCTCCCAGATATTTGGCGATTAACGGTTTCATTGTAGCCAAGTCTACGTTTCCTACCAGGAAGAAAGTGAAATCACTTGCATCTTTGTAGCGGTCTTTGTACATTTCAAGAATACGGTCATAGTTGATCTGGTCTACCATGTTTTCTTTCATTCTGATAGCGCGTGGATGGTGACCGTATAGTACGCTTGTAATAGTGTCACTGAAAGCAGTCATCGGGTTAGCGTCTGCATTTTGAAGTTCAGCTTTCAAACGGTTCTTGTAAGATTCGAATGCTTCGTTATCCTTACGCGGAGATGTGAAAGTCAGATAAGTAAGCTGCATCATTGTCTCAAAGTCTTTCGGAGCACAGCTACCGGAAACAGTTTCCGTAGTGTTGCCGATACCCGCACCTACGTTTGCACGTTTGCCAGCCAAAGCTTTACCCAGATCTACTTTGCTGAAATTACCGATTCCACCTACTAGAGCTACTCCGTTTAATTGAGAGATATTGATAATTTCTTCGTTCGGGAATACGCTGGTACCACCGAAGCTTACACCTTTCATTACAATCTGGTCAGCCTTGAAATCAGTTGGTTTCACATATACGGTTACGCCGTTGGAAAGTACCAACTTAGTTGTACCATAGATTTCGCCAGCTTTTTCAGAAACAATCTTACCGCCTTTAATATCTTCAGAGATCAGCGGTTCGTTAGAAACTTTATCTTCATAAGGTTTCAGATCGAATGACTTCATTTGTTTCAATAAAGCAGCAATTTCTTCTTTAGTAGGGTATTTTGCTCCTTCTTTTTCCGGACCGGCCAGCAAAACCACCTGATTGTTGTCAGTGATTAGTTGTTGCATCACCTGATTGACAGCTTCTACAGGGATATTCGGAGCCAGTTTGTTTACCAGTGTATATTCAACTTCAATTCCCGGAATCGGTTCTTTTTCAAGGAAATTGTTAACGTATTCGTTGACGTAAGAACCACTTTTAGTCTTTTCACGTTCGTTGTAAGCAGATTCTACGGCTTGCAAATAGTTGGCGCGTGCGCGTTCATATTCTGAAGCGGTAAATCCGAAGCGGCGTGCACGTTCCGCTTCTTCCAAAACAGTTTTCATTGCTAAATCGATACCGTCTATTTTGCTGCTTGCATCAAGTGCGAGTGCTTCTTTAGTCTTGGCAAGGAAATAGTTTCCATATTCTGCGCTTGCACTAGTGAAAGGAGGATTAGCGGTTTGACGGAGTTCGTTCAAACGGTTGTTCAGCATATTCATAGCCATGCTGACCATATACTGAGTAGCATAATAAGCAATGGTGTTTTTCAAAGAATCCGGTGTAGCGTCTTGTTTGAAGAAGATGTTCACATAAGGATTCTTCACTTCCTTGTCTGTACCGATATAGATAAGCGGTTCCTGATTATCTGCCACTGGATAGTAGATACGTTCGGCCGGGTTTACCGGAGCTTTTACATCTGCAAATACCTTTTTCAGTTTAGCTTCAATTTCATCTACATTGATATCACCTACAATAACGATTCCTTGTAAGTCCGGACGATACCATTTCGCATAATAATCGCGGATATCCTGATAAGGGAAGTTGTTGATAACATCAATACTTCCGATAGGCATACAGTCTGAATATTTAGAATCCGGATACAGAGTCGACTGTGCATCAGTCATGATGCGAAGCATACCACTGTTGCGGCTTCTCCATTCTTCGCGGATAACACCACGCTCTTTGTCAATTTCCTTGTCGGCAAGGTTGATAGCGTTCGACCAGTCGTGAAGGATCAGCAGACAAGAGTCTACCACGTTTATATTTTCAGTTGGTACGTTGCTGATGTTGTACACCGTCTGGTCGACACTGGTATATGCATTCAGGTTCGTGCCGAATTTGATACCTTTTGTTTCACACCAGGGCACGATGCCAAGTCCGGTTTCATCACCTGGGAAGTGCTTTGTTCCGTTGAAAGCCATGTGCTCCAGAAAGTGTGCCAGACCACGTTGTTGTGGTTCCTCAAGAATGGAACCTACTTTCTGGGCGATGTAGAATTCAACTCGTTTTTCGGGAAGGGCGTTGTGGCGAATGTAATAGGTAAGCCCGTTGTCTAGTTTACCGATACGAACATTCTTGTCCACAGGTAACTCTTGCATGGGTTGTGCAAGTGCGAGCTGGAAATTGCAGCATATAAAAAGGACTGCAATAAATAATCCACGTAATAAATGTTTCATGTTCTATTTAGTTTAAATAAATATTTCTGTGTTATTTGTCGTTGTGCTTGGTTGTAAATCACAAATAGACAGGGAAAAGAGTTATTTTATAGCTTCCCGTATCCTGACTAGCTTAGTTAACAGTCCTTCCAGAAGGTCTAACTTTAACATATTGGCACCATCGCTTTTGGCTACGGCAGGGTTTTCATGTGTTTCGATGAATATTCCGTCGGCACCTACGGCGATACCTGCTTTGGCGACAGTCTCTATCAACTGCGGCATTCCTCCTGTTACCCCACTGGTTTGGTTGGGTTGCTGCAAGGAGTGAGTGACATCCAGAATCACCGGATAGCCAAATGACTGCATTTCGGGGATACCACGGTAGTCTACAACAAGATCTTGATAGCCGAAAGTTGTTCCACGTTCGGTAAGCATCACATTCTTGTTTCCGGCTTCCACCACTTTGTCGGCAGCAAACTGCATTGCCTGCGGTGAAAGGAACTGTCCTTTCTTGATGTTAATCGTTTTTCCGGTTTTGGCTGCGGCAACCAACAAGTCGGTCTGGCGACAAAGAAAAGCCGGGATTTGAAGTATGTCCACGTATTCGGCTGCCATTGCAGCTTCATCTGCGGTATGGATATCGGTTACGGTGGGGACTCCGAAAGTCTCATGTACCTTTCTCAATACTTTGAGTGCTTTCTCATCGCCAATGCCGGTAAACGAATCCAGACGTGAGCGGTTTGCCTTACGGTAAGAACCTTTGAATACATAAGGTATTTGCAGTGCTTCGGTGATCTTTACTACTCGTTCGGCAATGCGCATTGCCATTTCTTCACCTTCTATCACACACGGACCGGCCAACAGGAAAAAGTTGCCGGTGGGGTTGTTCTTAAGTTCTATCATTTTATTATTTACCAATTACAAATTATCAATTAGATTGTGAGTATATGTCTCTCTCCTTGGGGGGAGTGATCCTGATTAGTTGGGGATGATAAGCGTTGTCTTTTCCGGGAGCACGCCTACTTCTAAAGGAAAATGTTTAGGCAACAAACGCCCGTCCAAATCCACCGCTGCATTCTGTGCCCGGAGTACCTTTACTTTTCTCGTCCGGTAGCTTTTCACCACTTTGTGATTCAGGATTCTTCCCTGAATCAGCATCCATAGTCCGGAAATAATTTGCAGGAATTCCGGGCGGTAGATTACAGATACATCCAGCCATCCGTTGTATGGAACGGCACTGGGAGTTTGTCCCCATCCCCAGGCACTGCCTATACATACGGTCATGATGCGTCCACGGATATGTTCATCATTGATGCGGAGATGCATTCTGTAGAGCTTCCGTTCGAAAATGAGGGAGAACAGGGCAGCAACGTATGAAAGGAACTTCACCCCCCAGAAACGTTTGGTCTGATCGGTGATTTTAACGATTCGTGCTCCCAGTCCGATATTAACGGCATTGAGGAAATAGCGACGCTGGTGTTCGTTTCCGTCGTAGAAGTTGCAGTAGCCTACATCTATTTTCTTCAACCGATGATTGATGATACAGTCGACAGCCGGCTTGTATTCGGTGCTAAGTCCCCAATATTTGGCGAAGTCATTTCCGATACCGTTCGGAATCATGCCGAGGGCGATGTTCTCTTTGTCTTCGGCATCGGATAGCATAATGCCATTGATGGCATCGTTCAATGCCCCATCACCTCCCACAATGACAATCGTGCGATAACCATTGTTGGCCAAAATTTTAGCGAGACGCTCTACCGAACCGAAACCTTCGGATTGTACATAGTCATAGTCTACACCTTTACTGTCCATGTACTCCTTAATTTCTTTCCAGCGCTTCTTTACCTTTCGGGTACCAGCTTTTGGGTTGTAAATCACTCCCCATTTCTTCGGTTCTACACTCATATTTGTTTATCTATCCTATTGTGTATTAAAAATCGCACTATAATAACTGCCAAAGATACTAATTCCCTTGCAGTTTCTCTTTTACAAAAGCTATCTTTTCTTCCATTGGCAGCTCTGCATTCATCCAATGGATCGTAAATCCTCTTCTTTCCATGCCGCGGAACCAGGTCATTTGTCGCTTGGCAAACTGATGGATGGCTATCTCCAAACCATTGAACATTTCTTCATAAGTCAGTTTGCCTATGACGTATAATGTCAGGTATTTGTATTCCAGTCCATAGTAGATGAGATCGTCCGGTGTAATTCCCTGTTCGATCAATCGTCTTACCTCGTCCACCATTCCTTCATCCAATCGTTGTTTCAATCGGTGGGTGATCTTTTCACGGCGCAGTTCCCGGTCAATGTCCACTCCGATGATGAGACTGTTCAGTTCCGGAAATTCTCTTTCGGGAACCGGATGGGCTGCATAATACTCTTCAATTTCTATCGCACGTATCGCCCGTTTTACGGTATCCACATCGGTAGAGTTATGCAAAACCTTGTATTGACTTAGCATTTCCGTCAACTCTTCCAGCGAATGATTTGCCAAACGGTTGCGTAATTCCTGATTTTCCGGTACGGGCATCAGTTTATATCCTTTCAACACGGATTCCAGATACATACCTGTCCCTCCACATAAAACGGGAAGACAGCCTTTTTGTTTGATGCTTTCGTAAGAATTCAAGAAATCACGTTGATATTCAAACACATTGTATTTATATCCGGGGTCTGCGATGTCAATCAGATGATAGGGGATTGTACGTCCGTTTACGGTATAGTCGGCCAAATCTTTTCCTGTACCGAGATCCATTCCTCTATATATCTGACGGGAATCGGCACTGATAATTTCTGTGTTGAGTTCATAGGCCAAGGCAGCGGCAAAGGGAGTTTTACCCGAGGCTGTAGGTCCGAGTATGGCGATTAAATCATAGTCCGGCATAGCTTCATTCTTTTATATCTGCAAAATTACGAAATATTTTTAACCTGTTTGGTATTCAATCGCTTTTTTATCAAGATTAATAAGGGGGATAGGGAAGGTTAATTTGTATTTTAACCTCTAATTGGTGGTATTCAATCTAATAATAATGAAGTGTATGAGAATACCGCCATCTGATATTATCTACTATGATATTTGTGTTGTTTTTATTGTCAATCTGTCATGATAGTAGCTAATCTTTTGATTTTTAGTGGAATATGGCTGATGATAGGAGCTGACAATAGGCTGACAATAAAGGTCTTGTTTTTTTATTGTCAGCTTTGTTTTTGCTGATTAAATAGTGTAACTATTTGATAAACAGTTGTTTATCTCCTTTTTTATCATGATGCTATTTTTGTGATAACTTCTGTATATCTGTATGTTTTTACGTTATATTACCACTAAGGTTGTGTTGAAAAATCAGGTGTGATAACTCTAGTATGCTGATAGAATAACACGGAGATACGGGTAAAGTAGCTTAAAGATACTGGCATTGTTCAGCTAGAGTGCCTTTATTGTTCTGCTAGAGTACCGTTCTTGTTAGTTCTCCACGGCCGTGGTAGCTTCTTCCCACAGTCGTGGTAGCTTCTTCTCACGGCCGTGGGAAGATCTCACCACGGCCGTGGTGAATGAATGATATCGGTAGCTTAACAGATGTATACCTGCTTGATAGAATAAAGATAAAGGTGCCTTAATAGAGTTGTGCTTACTTGCGTAAGTCTATAAACCTAGCATTCAAAATCATTTCCACATTTATCTGTTGTTTATTGTCTGTATGATTCGGCATACCTTTCCGTTTTTATCCACACCTTCTATGGTTATATCTTCCGGTGCAGTGCTGTCCGGAGTATAGTATTCGATAGTTGCTTTTCCATTGGCATCCAGTTGAAGGGTAGGATTCCAATAGATCGTACTTCGTAAATCCGAGCGTTGGTCATTCTTTTTTTCGGGCGTATCATAAGTCGGATGGTAGAATTCGACCGAGTCGCTGTACCCTAGTGGAGTGCACGTGATAATACCTTGTGCCGGTCTTGCCGGGATATCTTTGCCGTCTTTCAGCGTAATAACGATAGCACCTGCCGAACCGCGGGAACCTAAGATCGCTGCATCGGCACCGCGAAGAAGGCTCAAGCTCGACATATCACTGGTTTGTATCATGGTCAAGATGTCGTTATCGTCTTCATACACCACGTCGTCAACAACAATGACAGGTTGCTCGGGATTGTTGCGGATATGTATTTCATTTCCGTTTGTCACGCTAATGCCCGGAAGTCTGGTAACTGCATCAAAAGCTGTTTGCGCACCGAATCCTTCCAGTCTGTCCCCTTCGATCGTGTAGGTGTTGATACCTCCTGTGTAAATACTTTCTGAACTGGCCTTTTTACGACTTCCAGTGACTACCACTTCTTTCAGATTGTACACTCTCATTCCACCTTTCATGTAATATTGGTCGCGGGTGTTGAGCAAATAATCTTCCATAAACGTTGCTGTTCCATCATGGAAAGGAGACTTGTGCGAAGTTGCCGGGTATTGAGGAGTGTCAATCACGATGTCCACTCCGGCAAATCCTCTTTTGGTACGTGCCTGAACAAGGAAAGTCGTGCTATCTCTGAAAGATGTGTTCACGATAAACTCTCCTTTTTCGTCTGTGGTGGTAGTGGCGATGATGTTCTGTTTGGGAGCCAGAATACAAATAGGTCCTTTCTTAACGTTACCTCCAAAGAAACCTTTGATACGTCCGCTGATAGTTTGCCCCTTTTCCATATAGTTGGTGAGGTTCATTGAAGGTGCAGTCAGTACATTCTGGATATGGTGTCTGCGCCATCCGTGCGTCATCATCAGGAAGTCTACCGTGCGGAGAGTCCGGAGGTCTTGCTGCAAAAAATAATATCCGGGATTTTCTACATATCCTTTTAAGTCGGAGGTCAATAGAAAATTCGATACGATATTGTCAGCAAGCGAATCCGGGCGGATACTCTTTCTGTCGGTAATGCTGATGGAAAAACTACCTTCTACCGGAGTACCGTTATCGTCTTTTGCTGAAATTTGCAGGGATACCTTTTCTCTTTTTCCGTATGTCGGCTTATCTGCAAGAATTTGCCATTGATGCGGATTCCGGTCGGGTATGAAAACCAGGCATTCGCTAAGTGCGTTGCCCTGTTGGTCGATCAGCATGAAATGGGTGATGCCTGCGTTGAATAAACTGTCGTTCATTCTTCCAAAAGTCCTGTCGATACTGACTGGCTGCAGGATGACCAGCTTTCCACGAGTGTGCGCAATCAAGAATAACTTTTGAGGCCATTCGGTAGCTTCTGTTTTCTGGATTTCGTAACGGATTTCCTTTTTATAATGTGTCATGGAAAGTGTGATTCCTTTTTCTTCTACAGCTGGGAGGTCGAATCGTTTACTGATACCGTCACCGGATTTGGCAATCACATAGTAAGAGTTTCCCACAGTCGGATTCAGTGTGAAAACTCCCATGCCGTCATGCTCCGAGCGGAAAGCTGTCAATGTGTCTCCGTTGGCATCGAACAGGAATCCTTCTATTTCTGTAGAAAAGCCATCCGATCCTTGAGCCTTGAAAGCTATATTCTGATGAGCAACGGTCAGGAGAGCACCTCCTTCCGGGAAGAACTTAACATCAAAGTCTTTTGTAAACGAAGGCAGATAGAAAGTCTTTTTATAAATATATTGGGGATCATCGAACTCTACTTCAATGTGGCGTGTGGCAATAGGCTTCAAATCCGGCAGGGAAATAGAAATCAACCCATTCTCGTCTGTCTTTCTTTTACCTTTATCTTTAATCTTTCCGTTTTCAATGTAGCGGTAGCGGATGGCAGTATTTCCGAAAGCCTCTTGGGTATTGCTGGTAAATCTTACCTTGGCTGTATAATGTGATTCGTCTTCTTGCTGATACTCAATATTTGAAACAATCGTATTATCAATCGAATTACCGATTTTCAGATTGCGTGAATAAAAGAATTCCGGTTCCTGATTAAGCATCCAGTTGCTATATCCCCGCAAATAATAATCACCTGCAGGGAGAGTGGGAGGGAGGGTGAAAGCATTATGAAAACCCAATGAATCTCTACGGATCTTTTTCCGTTCTACAATAGAGTCGGAACGGTTGACAAGCTCTGTAATGATGAAGTTGCTTTGTGTATTATCTTGATGTGTAACAGAGTTTACCAGATATCCCTTGAACCATATTTTTTCTCCTGCCCCATAAAAGGGCTTGTCCAGATGTAAGTAGAGTTTCTCCTGTGGGACTTTTTCCAGTAGATTAAAATACGCAATAATTGTATCTTGTACGTTTTGCCCTGACAATGGGGCAAAACAGAACAGTATTCCGAAAAAGAAAGCTATTAAGCCTCTATGGATAGAAAATGTAGTTTTGTTTTTCATACGTTATGTGTTTGATTCTACATCTATGATTTGTGCATCCAGATCGAAAGCACTTTCTTTTTTACTGCCAGTATGTTAATCACCGATACAACGATAAATAATAGAATACCCATACTGATTGCTGCCCATAATGATCCGGTTTCCAGCTGTGGAAATAGGATGCGGATACTGTCTATGTAATAACTGCGCAACCAGGAGACTAATCCGATGGATAATACAAGCACAATAACGTTCAATCCTACCGTGAGCAACTGATAAGGCAATGCTACCTTGTTGGGACTGTATCCGATTAGTAATAGACTTTCCAGCTTGGTTGTATTCTTTTGTAAAAGCAGGAAGATGCTCAACATCAGTATATAGAATGAAAGGATACTGATAAATAAACCCACTCCCAATACAATACCTACGATAAGACGGAGGAAATAAGTTGTTTTTCCGGCATCCAGCTTACCATCTTCCGTTTCATATCCTTTCTTCTGAAAATAACTGGCGATGGCGGAATCTGCCGGATTGCTAACCTCGATAATCAATCGTGCCGGTTGGGCTTCTGCATTCGGTGCGAAATTCTCATTAGCCCATTTCATAAAGGACTGGGGAACAAGAATCGTATTCAGACGATTGGAGAAACCGACAATGTTTCCTTTGTACTGTTCCACCCGTCCGTTGCCACGCATCATAATGTCCATTTGAATCAGACTCATTAACCCTTCCGATAGTTTGGGGAGGCTGCGGCTTTGCGCAAAACCGAAGTTATAAAGGTTCAGATAGTTGCGCGGAATGATAATGGGTATGGTATGTGTGTGTTCATCGAAATGCCATTTATCGAGTTTGATGTCGACAAACTCATCGGGAACAGACTCAAAAAACATATCTGTGGAAAGATGAATACCGGCTTCCTTCATTCCCAATCCTGCTGAAACTTTGAATTGAGAAGGAGTGAAAGCTCCTATTGTTTTGGTAAACGGTTGCTTTTTCAGATCCGCAATTTCTTCGGCAGAGAATGTATTACTCTTTCCTGCAAAAGAACCGAGAGCACTGATTTTCTTTGTAGCTATGATGAAATCCTTTTTCATAAAGCTGTCTCCTTCGGTGAATACCGGAATGACATCTTTATAAAACTGTACGCTAAGCAATACAATCATCATGCCGAATAGGTTGGCTAAAAAGAAACCGGCTAATTGACCGATACTGATATGTTGGCGGAGAAGCTTCCAGACAAGAGTTGGCATTTTATTTACGATTTTACAATTTACGATTTACGATTTGAAATGATGCTGTGAAAAGAGGTTGTTTATTACCTGCTACCTGTTATTAACCAGCTTACTACAGTTGAAGTGTATGGTTGTAAGGCAACTCGATATGTTTACCGATGGAAGTGGCGATCACTCCGGCTCCTTGTGCCTTTGCTTCGGCGATGATAAGTTCACCCATGATGCGGCTGTTATCATCGTCCAGGTGGCTGATCGGTTCATCCAGAAATAAAAAGTCGAACGGCTGGCAGAGCGCCCGGATAAAGGCGACGCGCTGTTGCTGTCCGAAAGATAGCTTGCCGGCTTTCACATTTATTTTATCTGCGATCCCCAGTTGTTCGAAGAACGATAAGATTTCTTTTTTCTTTTTGCATCCGGTGAGGTTATTCTTCAATTGCACATTTTCAAGAGCGCTAAGTTCGGTGAAGATGCGTAAATCTTGAAAAAGCATACTTAGTGAATGCTTTCGCAGGTCGACCCATTGCTTCACGGAGTATGCTTTGATATTGGTTTCATCGAAATTAATAATCCCCTGATAGTCGTTGCGGTAGCCATAGATATAGCTGCACAACGAAGATTTGCCGGTGCCGGAAGCAGCTTCAATCAGATACATTTCTCCTTTCCGGAAGAAAAGATCCTGATGCCATACGTCCGAAGTCACCGAATTACGGTCAGCAAACACTTGGGGAAGTGTTTGCTGTAAGTGAATACTATTCATACCGTTGGTTTATACATTTATTACATGCCGGCAAATTGCTTGGCAAAGTCTACAATTTGTTTGAGGGCATTTACATCTTTGTCTTTCAGGCAGAGGTCGATCTCGCTGACTTTCCCTTCCGAACTCATGGACAGGTAAGAAACCTTGTTGGCCAGTTCGATATATGTCTTAGCTTCCTGTCCTCCGAAACCTGCTACCATTTTAACGATAGGCAGATCGAGGATTGCTTCGGCATTGATTGCTATAAATAGGCTCTTTCCCTTCATATCCGATGCATAAGGAGCATCTTTGACTGATTTGTCGGCAGCTTTACCTACGTTTTTGTAGAGTAACTCATCATTGGTTGCATACATTTGTTTATCCTTGATGCCGAAGAATATATTCATGCCTCTTGTCTTGTAGACATATTCGTCTTTGCCAAGTTGCATGATATCTTCCCCTCTCTTCAATCCCAATGATTCCTTGTTCTTGTAAATCATTTCAAGAGCATTGCCGTTCTTCACGTCAGCGTACATCATGAAAGTGGGAGCACTGCTCATCGTTACGTTGATTAATCCTGCAGAAATATCACCATTGAACGAGCTGAACAACTCTTTTACTTCGTCTGCCTTAGCGATAGATACTGTGTTGCGGAATTCCTTGTTTTCGCTCAACAGGTTATACAGTTCGCCTCCTTTTACACCTACGTTGAAGAACATCAGGGTAGAAGCCGGGAAGTATTTAACGAAAGTATTGTTCGCTTTTCCAACAGATTCCATTTGTTTTTTTAGGAGAGCTTTCACTGCTTCGTTTTCAGTATAGTTTTCTGTTTTGAGGGCAATCTTTCCTTTTTCAAAGTTCAGTCCTCCTATCAGAGTGATGTCTTCCGCTTTCACTTCAGTAGGTAATCCCATGGTTATCTGATCGCGGTAGGTTGAAGGAATAGCTGTCATGGAAGCAAAGAAGTTAATATCACTTTTCTGTTTCTCCATTTTCTGGAAAGCTCCTGATTTCACGATACTATTGCTTGCTGTCTGTTTCAACAAATTAGTAATGGCTTCTTTGGCTTTATCAGTTTGAGTTGTTCCGCTGACATTGACTACCAATATAGTAGAACTATTGAAAACAAGCAAACCGCTGTTCATCGTTGTAAAACTGTAACCGTCAGCTTCGCCTACCGGTTGGCAGATCTGTTCTTTTGCCATCACGTCGAGTGAAGCATGCAACTTATCTTCATTGTTCACTTTACCTACAACAGTAGGATAAGGGAAAGAAGATGAAGAGAACACATAGAATGGAGATTCAACATCGATTCCCGATTCGCCCGGATTCTTCATAACCTTTTCCAGTTGTTGGAATGTGGCCGCATTCATTCCGCTTTTCAGTGCTTCCAGTACTTTTTGTTTAGCAGCTTCATTCTCTTTATCATCCAATCCCGCTTTGCTTGCGAGGGATTTAAGGTTGATAGAGGCAACTACCGAAGCGTCAGCCGGTATCACATTTGTATATTCCGATGTTTTGGAACATGCTGCCAGAAAAACAATCAGTACTGCCAGTACCGAGAGTCGTGAAATCGTTTTCTTTGCCATACTTATGTTATTTAAAAGTTGTATAATCATTGATTCAGACATTTACTGCTGTTATTGATTTTGCAGATTCAGCGTGTGGCAGGCCACCAATGCCGCTGTTTCTGTACGGAGCCGTGATTTGCCGAGACTAATCGGTACGAATCCCCGTTCGATGGCCTTCTTCACTTCTTCTTCACTGAAATCTCCCTCGGGACCTATCAGAACAAGGGCGTCTTCTCCTGGTTTCAGAACATTCTTCAATAGAGGTTTCTCCCCTTCATAACAGTGGGCGATAAACTTCTGTCCTTTAAACTCCTGCCTGATGAACTGATCGAACTCAATCATTTCGTTCAATTTTGGCAGTCGTGCCTTGAGAGATTGTTTGATGGCTGATACCAGAATCTTTTCAATCCGTTCGGTCTTGATGACTTTACGTTCCGAGAAACGGCAGTTGAGGAAAGTCAGTTCGTCAAAACCTATTTCGGTAGCTTTCTCTGCAAACCATTCGTTACGGTCCATATTCTTCGTCGGTGCCATGGCAATGTGTAAATGGCACGGCCATAACGGTTCCTGAAAAATGGTTTCTTTGATGTTTACGAAACAACGTTTGTTGGTTGCAACAGTAATTTCAGCTTTGTAGAAGTTACCCTTACCATCGGTAAGCGTGATTTCGTCTCCGATACTTAGCCGCAGAACACGGATACAGTGTTGTGCTTCCTCTTCGGGAAGCTCGTTGCTTTTCTGTATATCTGGAGTATAAAATACGTGCATAATATTACTTACTGATTTTTATTTCTTGAATTGATTTGATCGCGTATCTGCGCGGCTAACTCGTAATTCTCATCTTTAATAGCCTGTTCCAGTGCTTCTTCAAGCGTTCTGGAAGTAGCACCGGGCAAATCATGTTCTTCTTCAGCCACTTCGTCGTTGTCCGTTTCTTCAGAACGGGTTCTTTCTTCTGACGACATGTGAAGACATTCCTGTTCAAGAATAGATTCATAAATAAGAATCGGGCAGTCGGCACGCACTGCCAGGGCAACTGCGTCTGAAGTCCGTGCGTCGATACGTATAATCTCTTCGTCTTTTTTGAGGTAAATATAGGAGTAGAAAATACCATCCTTTGCTTTGTAAATTAATACACGTATCAGGCTGGCTCCCAGTATAGTAAGACTTGTTATAAATAAATCATGTGTCAACGGACGGGGAGTTTTCACTCCTTTCAGATATAAAGCGGTAGCCTGGGCTTCCGCTGGACCGATGATGATAGGCAGTTGCCTTTCACCGTCCACTTCGCCCAATAGCATAGCAAACGCGCCTACTTGCGCCTGGCTGTTCGTGATATTTATAACTTGTAATTCTACCTTTTTGTCCATCGTTCTCTTTTACTTAATTTGTTTTACTCTCCTGCTGGTGTTTGTACTTGAATACCAAGGCAAACAGAATGCCGATTACCAGCGCATAAGCGGCAAAGATCAGCCAAATGTTCATCCATTCGCGACTCACCAGTCTGCCGTCGGCATATACAGAGAATGCATCAACTACCGCACCGCTGGCATATCCGCCCATGATGGCTCCCAATCCGTTAGTCATCATAAAGAACAAGCCCTGTGCACTGGCACGGATAGAAGATTTGGCTTCTTGTTCAACAAACAACGAACCGGAAATGTTGAAGAAATCAAAGGCCATACCATAAACAATCATGGAAAGGATCAGCATCCATAGTCCTGATCCCGGATCTCCAAAACCGAACAGGCCGAACCGGAACACCCAAGCGAACATACTGATTAGCATGACTTGTTTGATTCCGAAATGACGCAGGAAGAAAGGTATGGCAAGAATAAACAATGTTTCGGACATCTGTGAAATGGATAACAGGATGACTGAATGTTTCACTCCGAAAGAATCTGCATATTCAGGGATGCTGGCAAAACTGCCTAGGAAAAGGTCGCCGTAAGTATTCGTAATCTGCAATGCTGCACCTAGAAGCATGGAGAAAAGGAAGAAAATAGCCATTTTCTTTTTCTTGAATAACACCAGCGCATCCAGTCCGAAAGCGGAGAGCCATGATTTGTTTTCAGATTTAGCCGGTCGACAGGCCGGGAGCGTAAATGAATAAAGTCCGAGTAGCAATGCGGAAGCACCTCCTACATAAAGTTGTGCACTTGAATTCTTGAATCCGGTAAGGTCGACAGCCCACATGGCACAAATAAAACCGATTGTTCCCCATACGCGGATAGGAGGGAAGTCTTTAATCAGGTCACATTTGTATTGCTCCAGTGCATTGTACGATACCGTGTTGGCGAGGGATAAAGTGGGCATATATACCAACAGGTTGAGTAACATGGCCCAATACATCTGGTCGTATCCCGTTGCGGTGGAAGCGTAGAAGAGACATCCTGCTCCTGCAATATGGCAAAGTCCGTATAAACGTTCTGCATTAAACCATTTATCGGCAATAATACCGATAATACCCGGCATTACCAAAGAGGCAATCCCCATGGTGGCGAAAATGGCTCCGATTTGTCCTCCTTCAAAATGAAGTTCTCTTCCCATATAACCACCTAATGATATTAACCATGACCCCCATACAAAGAATTGCAGGAAGTTCATAATAATCAAACGAACTTTTATACTCATGACTTTTTTAATTTGTGTTTCTCTTCACATTCATAAACCTTGCAAATATAATATTTTCGTTGAATAGGTGGATAAGTAATTTGATAAAAAGGGGATAAAAATGGCATAAATGCGAAGAAAAGATGAGATTTGGGTGTGAAAAAACAAATGAAGGGGGTATAAAAAAAAGAAGGCTATCTATCCCAGACAGCCAATCTTTGTTAACCTTAAATCTAATACCATGAAAAACACAATGCAAAGATATAGGGTTTATGTTATACAACATAATGTTTTCTCGAAAATATTCTATTTGTTAACTCTAATTAACTTTGAATCTTCCGTTTTTCTGTTACTGCCCTCTCTAATCAGCCATACTTCCGGAGAAATGTCTGATATCCGAATGGAAACTTGGTTCCGGCACCTTGCCGGTTATTCTACGTAGAGTACCAATCCTTTCAGATATTCTCCTTCGGGATGATAGATGTTTACCGGATGGTCGGCCGGTTGAGTCAGCTGGTGTAGAATGCGTACGCTACGCCCTGACATGGCTGCTGCGGTAAATACGGCAGTACGGAAATTGTCTTTGCTTACCACTTGCGAACAAGAGAAAGTAAACAGGATACCGCCTGGTTTGATTTTCTCGAATGCTTTGGCGTTCAGTTTACGGTAACCTTGCAAAGCATTCCGCAGTGCATCTTTATGTTTGGCGAATGCGGGCGGATCAAGGATGATTAAATCATACTGGTCGCCCATGCGGTCGAGATATTTGAAAGCGTCCTCGGCAAACGCCTCGTGGCGGGAATCACCGGGGAAGTTTAATTCCACGTTTTTGTTAGTCAGATCAATCGCTTTGGCTGAACTGTCGACAGAGTGCACGAGTTTCGCACCTCCGCGCATGGCGTAGAATGAGAATCCGCCGGTGTAGCAGAACATATTCAGTACCGAACGGTCTTTGGCGTAACGTTCCAGCAAAGAACGGTTTTCACGCTGATCTACAAAGAATCCGGTCTTCTGACCTTTCAGCCAGTCCACATGGAACTTCAAGCCATATTCTTGTGCGATATTATCACTGCTTCCTCCTTTCAGAAAACCGTTTTCGGGGAAAAGGTCTGCCTTAAAAGGAAGAGTTGTTTCTGATTTATAATAGATATTTTCGATCTTGTCACCCATTACTTCGGATAAAGCTTCGGCAATTGTCATGCGGTCTACATGCATTCCCGCAGAGTGTGCCTGCATAACAGCGGTTTTGGCATAAACGTCAATCACCAGTCCGGGGAGATTGTCTCCTTCACCGTGAACGAGACGGTAAGTGTTGTTGGTCGGATTAGTGGCGATGCCGATACTGCGGCGCATATCGTATGCAATTTCCAGTTTGCGTTTCCAAAAATCGTGATCGATAGGTTCCTGGCGGAAAGACAGTACGCGCACAGCAATACTTCCGATCTGGAAATGTCCTTCGGCAATAAATTCTTTTTTTGAGGTGTACACTTCTACAACTTCACCTTCATCGGGCTCTCCGTCAAAACGAGCGATAGCACCGGAAAAAATCCAGGGGTGGAATCTCTTAAGAGAATCTTCTTTACCAGGTTTGAGATATACTTTATGCATAATGTAGTCTTTCCTCAACCCTCTCCCAAGGGGGAGGGCTTCAGATCGTTTTATTATTGGTTATTAATCACTTATTTTATTACTTATCACTTCTTCCGCGGGAGAGACAGTAGCTGTCAGCGGAGAAACCTCCCAATCTCCCGTCTGTTTCAGTTCTTGCAACAGATTGTAGATATTGAGGCATGCCCATGCATCGGTAGCAGCGTATTGTTTCTGTCCGTCACTTAATACATCAGCTTCCCAGTTGGACAAGCGTTGTGATTTGGATATTTTTTCTTTGAATAAGATGGCGTAAATCTTTTGCAGACTTTTGTCCTGTATTCCGAATTGACGCACATAGTCCTGTAATTCGATACAGCTTTGTTGGGTGAAAGGTGCACGTTTGTGCAGCATCATAAAGTCGTCTTTCAGTGAAAGTCCCACTTTGATTACAGCCGGATTTTCTAACAAGTCAACCAATGGCTGAGTCAATCCCGTCATATTGAGCCGGAATAAGAAACAGCATTCTTCGGAAGAAATCTGGAGAAGTGCTACTTTGTGCGATTGTCCTTTGGTAAAGGAAGGGCGAGTTTCGCTGTCGATACCTATCACTGGTCTGGATTGGAGGTAAGCTACAGCTTTTTCCGTTTCAGCTTCCGACTGGATAACATAAATACGTCCCGGAAAGACTGTTTTCGGGAGTTCTTTTAGTTCATCTTTATCTATGGTTCTTCTTACAATCATTTTTATTTTAATTCATCATCGTGGCAATGGCAACCGTCTTCGTGACAGTGGCAATCATCATCGTGGCAATGACAGCCATCTTCTTCACAACAATCGTTGTCGTCGCTTGGTTCGTAAAATCCTTCTTCATTACCTACTTCCTCTTCTTCTTCCTCCTGGTTGTATTTCACGTCATGAAGGGCGCGAAGTGTGTTTACCAGTTTCTGTCCCCACAGTGTACCGAAGTTTTCCTGGCAGATGGCCAATGAATCATTCATTGTTTCGTTCAGTCCCAGTTGGAAGACAAATATGAAATCTTTAATATCCTGATAAATGTCGGCCAGGTCTTCCGATATAGACTTCTTGATAGGTTGGTCGCTATACACCATATCTTGCACGAATACGTCCAGATAATCATCCTTGTCAGCCATCAATCCGGAAAGGTTGATACGCAGAATTTCGTAAATCTCTTCTGTGACATACGTTTCAAGTGCTTCGTCCCCGATAGTCTCACATTTGGGCAGCATAGATGCTTTGAGATAGAGTAGGGGAAGTATTTTTAATGATGTATCAACGAAAGTGCTACGCTTCATGCGTTCGGCACGTTCGAGAAATGCACAAAATTCGGCAGCTACCGTTACGAACTCAATTACGTTTTTATCAAATATCGTTTGGCTTTCTTTTTCCATGATCTATATTGATTTGAAACGCAAAGGTAAGAAAAAGGATTGAATGAGCGTAGTGCTCGTTATTTTTTTATTATTTTTGCAGCTTAGAATCTCATTCCAGTTTTATAAAAAAGAATTAAAGACTCATGGCAAAGAAGAAATTAGATAAGGAGGCGGAACGTACTCCCTCTTCCCCCAGTAAAATTTTGGCTGTATTTAAGAATGAAACCATTCATTTTGTAATCGGATTGATGCTGGTCATCTTTTCCGTTTACCTGTTGTTGGCTTTTTCTTCCTTCTTCTTCACGGGGGCTGCCGATCAAAGTATTATTGATAGTGGCAGTTCGGCAGATTTGGCAGCTGTTAATAATCAAGTGAAGAATTATGCAGGTTCACGCGGAGCGCAGTTGGCCAGTTATCTGATTAATGACTGTTTCGGCGTTTCCTCTTTCTTCATACTTGTTTTCCTGGCAGTGGCAGGATTGAAGTTAATGCGTGTACGTGTTGTACGTCTGTGGAAGTGGTTTATCGGCTGCACACTCTTGCTGGTCTGGTTCTCCGTATTCTTCGGATTTGCCTTTATGGATCATTATCAGGATTCCTTCATTTATTTGGGAGGTATGCACGGATATAATGTCAGTCGTTGGCTGATTTCGCAAGTTGGAGTACCCGGTGTGTGGATGATCCTGTTGATAACGGCTATCTGTTTCTTCATATATATAAGTGCACGTACCGTCATCTGGTTGCGTAAACTCTTCGCATTGAGTTTCCTGAAACGCGAAAAGAAAGAAGAAAAGGAGAATGTTCCGGAAGGAGAAGGAGATCCGGAATTTACGACCTCCCAACCGCAAGAAGTGGAGTTCAATTTGAAACGGACGTATAAACAGACACCTCCTCCGGCACCAGTGATGGATATTCAGGCTGAAGAACCTGAAGACGACTTTCCTATTAATAAACCGGAAAAGGAAGATACTTCCGTATCTGACGAAAGTGAAGGAGTGACTATGGTATTTGAACCGACTGTTTCCAATCCTGTTCCTATTGTGCAGGAAGACTCTTTGGAAGAGGCGGAACCCGGATTTGAGGTGGAACCGGCAGCTTCGGAAGAAGAATACCAAGGACCTGAACTCGAACCGTATAATCCTACTAAGGACTTGGAAAACTACCGTTTCCCGACTATCGATTTGATGAAGCATTTTGAAAATGATGATCCGACGATTGACATGGACGAGCAGAATGCAAATAAAGACCGCATCATCAATACATTGCGCAGCTTCGGAATCGAAATCAGTACGATTAAAGCAACTGTGGGACCTACGGTAACTCTATATGAAATTACTCCGGAACAGGGAGTACGTATTTCTAAAATCCGTGGTTTGGAAGATGATATCGCATTGAGCCTTTCCGCTGATGGTATCCGTATTATTGCTCCGATACCGGGTAAAGGAACCATCGGTATTGAAGTACCGAACAAGAATCCGAAGATTGTTTCCGGACAGAGTGTGATCGGAAGCAAGAAATTCCAGGAATCCAAATATGACTTGCCTATTGTATTGGGTAAGACGATCACGAACGAAGTCTTTATGTTCGACCTTTGCAAGATGCCGCACGTATTGGTGGCAGGTGCAACCGGTCAGGGTAAATCAGTCGGTTTGAATGCCATTATCACTTCCTTATTATATAAGAAGCATCCGGCAGAATTGAAGTTTGTACTGGTCGACCCGAAGAAAGTAGAATTCAGCATCTATTCGGTGATTGAAAATCACTTCCTTGCCAAACTTCCTGATGGAGGCGAACCGATTATTACGGACGTAACGAAAGTAGTGCAAACCCTGAACTCGGTTTGTGTGGAGATGGATACCCGTTATGACCTTTTGAAGATGGCACATGTGCGTAATATCAAAGAATATAACGAGAAATTTATCAACCGCCGCCTGAATCCGGAAAAGGGACATAAGTTTATGCCGTATATCGTAGTGGTGATTGACGAGTTCGGAGATTTGATTATGACCGCCGGTAAGGAAGTGGAACTTCCGATTGCCCGTATTGCACAGTTGGCGCGTGCTGTCGGCATCCACATGATTATCGCTACACAGCGTCCGACTACTAATATTATTACAGGTACGATCAAAGCCAACTTCCCGGCACGTATCGCATTCCGTGTATCTGCCATGATGGACTCCCGTACTATTCTCGACCGTCCGGGTGCTAACCGTTTGATTGGTAAGGGGGATATGCTCTTCTTGCAGGGAGCCGATCCGGTGCGTGTGCAGTGTGCCTTTATCGATACGCCGGAAGTGGAGGAAATTACGAAGTTTATTGCCCGTCAGCAAAGTTATCCTACTCCGTTCTTCCTGCCAGAGTTCGTGAGCGAAGATGGTGGTAGTGAAGTAGGAGATATTGATATGGGACGGCTTGATCCGTTGTTCGAAGATGCAGCCCGACTGGTAGTGATCCATCAGCAAGGTTCCACTTCGTTAATTCAGCGTAAATTCGCTATCGGTTACAACCGTGCCGGACGTATTATGGACCAACTCGAAAAAGCGGGAATCGTAGGCCCTACCCAGGGAAGCAAGGCACGCGATGTCTTGTGCATGGATGATAATGATCTTGAAATGCGATTGAACAATTTACAGTAACCGTTCGTTTATTAATCAAATGAGAAAATACATTTTTAGTGTTTTAATAGCTTTACTGTCTTTGCCTGTGATTGCCCAACAACAGCAGTCGCAGGCTAAAGTCATTCTTGATAAGACGGCAGAGGCGTTTCGTAAAGCAGGTGGTGTAAAGGCCGATTTTACTGTAAAGGCTGTGACGAACGGTCTGGTAGAAGGTGTTGAAAATGGAACGATTCAGTTGAAAGGAGAGAAATTCGTACTGAAAACGTCGGATATCATCACTTGGTTTGATGGAAAAACGCAGTGGAGTTATATGACAAAGAATGATGAAGTGAACGTCAGCAATCCGACACAGGAAGAGTTGCAGCAGATTAATCCGTATACATTTCTATATATGTATCAGAAAGGATTCTCTTATAAGTTGGGAGCAACTAAGATGTATCGTGGAAAAGCTGTTTGGGAAGTCGTTTTGACTGCCAGAGATAAGAAACAGGAGTTGGAACGTATCACTCTTTTTGTGACGAAGGATACTTATGAACCTTTGTATATTTTGCTTCAACAGCGTGGTCAACAGACACGTAATGAGATAACCATTACAAGTTATCAGACAAAGCAGAATTATGCGGATCAGGTTTTTACGTTTGATAAAAAGCAATATCCCAATGCGGAAGTGATAGATTTGAGATAATATACGTTTATAACAAAACGAAAAAGATAAATTAAAATGGCAGAAATAGAAAAAGTAAAATGCCTGATTATAGGTTCAGGACCTGCCGGATATACGGCAGCGATTTATGCAGGACGTGCAAATTTATGTCCGGTACTTTATGAAGGATTGCAACCGGGTGGCCAGTTGACTACTACTACGGATGTGGAGAACTTCCCCGGTTATCCGGAAGGAATCAGTGGTCCGCAGTTGATGGAAGACTTGCGTGCACAAGCAAGCCGTTTCGGAACAGACATTCGTTTCGGTATTGCTACGGCGGCCGATTTGAGCAAAGCTCCTTATAAAATAACAATCGACGGTGATAAGGTTATTGAAACAGAATCATTGATTATTGCTACCGGAGCTACTGCTAAATATCTGGGACTGGAGGATGAGAAGAAATATGCCGGAATGGGGGTAAGTGCTTGCGCTACTTGTGACGGATTTTTCTATCGTAAGAAAGTTGTAGCTGTAGTCGGTGGCGGTGATACAGCGTGTGAAGAAGCTGTTTATCTTGCCGGACTTGCATCCAAAGTATATCTGATTGTCCGCAAACCTTTCCTGCGCGCATCGAAGATTATGCAGGAACGAGTAATGAACCACGAGAAAATAGAAGTTCTTTTTGAACACAACGCAGTTGGTTTGTTTGGCGACAATGGGGTAGAAGGTGTAAATCTGGTGAAACGTTGGGGCGAACCGGATGAAGAACGTTACAGCTTGCCTATCGACGGTTTCTTCCTGGCTATCGGACATCAACCGAATACTGAAATATTTAAAGAATATGTTGATACGGACGAAGTGGGTTATATCATCACGGAAGGTGATAGTCCTCGTACAAAAGTTCCCGGAGTTTTTGCGGCAGGAGATGTTGCCGATCCGCATTATCGTCAGGCTATTACGGCTGCGGGAAGTGGTTGCAAAGCTGCTTTGGAAGCAGAACGTTATCTTTCTGCCAAAGGACTCATTTAATCCGGTTTATATCCGACCATAGGAGGGTATTAAAACCCTTATGAATATGAAAATCACCCACGCTAGAGTTTAATCTGTAGCGTGGGTGATTTTGTTGAGAGGGGAGTCTTGCTCCCCTTTATTTTATAAACTCAAAGCTTTTCGAACAATATTTGTCGATTGTCTTTGGTTAATACGCTTCTATTTCATCTATCCATAATTCGGCAGGAATGATTTCCGGCCCGTTATTCTTTTCAAAGTTGACACCATTACGCAGTGTGCCGCCATTCTTGATTTTGACTTTCAGGAATGTAGCCTGTGCCGGTTCAAATTCAATGGAATCGGTGAATGCAATTCTTCCTGTTTCCGGATAATCGTGTTTCAAAGCTTTTTCGGCTATCCGTGTGTATTGCTTGCCGTCTGCTGATACTTCTACAGCAACTCCTTCTGCAGGAAGAATTCTCATGGCAGGATTGAATAAAGAACCGAAAATAACTTTGCTGACTTGTGTCGGTTTATCCAGATGAACGATAAATTCCAAGTCCTTACCCTCCACGATGCCAAAACTACACCACGGAGTATAAGAAGCATTATTGCCTCGTTTGCCGTTGGTCAGTCCAAAGGTGGTTTTGTCAGCTCCTAATACATCGTTTTCATCGAATATATCGCCTGTCCATCCCATCGTATAATTAACCGTATAGGACTTTCCTGTCAATAAATTGCCATACAGTGGCTTGTGAGCTACTTTGCCCAACATCTTTCCGTCTTTGAAAGCAGCGGCTTTCAGGTCGATATTACCTTCAAGAACGAAAGGCTTTTCATATAAGATGGACACTTTGGACGGTTCGCTGCCGTCCGTTGTATACCGGATTTCCGCATTCGGGTAGAAACTTTCCAGCAATACCATTAAAGGGCCGTTTTCATCTGCGTGCGTATTTATATTTACGTCATAGAAGTTGAGACAAGGTTGGGTGTTCATAACTTTCAAACGTTCAAATTCAGTCACCATCCGTTCGCAGAAATTCTTCCAGTCTTTGTTTGCGTTTTGTGTCCAGGCCGTTTCGGCGATAGCCATTGCACGTGGGAAAGCTTGGTAGTCTGTACGTTCTGAAGTCTGCATATATTCTCTCCAAATATTACCTTGTATTCCGATGATATGCTTCTTGGCAAGCTCGTCAGCGTCGTCCGGAACAGGGTTATAGCTATATGTTTTCTTCAAGGTATTGTATCCGCCAATAGTAGTCGGAGCAATTTCCGGCTCTTCCTGATAGTAGTCCAGATATACATAAGGATTCGGAGTCATGATGGCATTATGCCCTGCTTTGGCTGCGTTCATACCGCCTTCTACACCGCGCCATGACATAACAGTCGCATTGGGAGCCAGACCACCTTCGAGAATTTCATCCCAGCCAATGATGTTTTTGCCTTTGCTATTCAGGTATTTCTCCATACGGGTAACGAAATAGCTCTGCAACTTATCTTCTTTGCTGTGCTTTATTCCGTCTATCTTACTGGGAGTTGTATCATCTTTCAACCCTAACTGGCGGATTAACTGCTGGCAGAAAGCACTGTTCTTCCACGCTGTCTTGGGACATTCATCGCCACCGATGTGAATGTATTCGCTGGGGAATAATTCTATAACTTCATCCATCACTCCTTCAAAGAATTTGAAAGTCGTTTCACTCGGACAGAATACCTGTTCGAATACTCCCCAGGTAGGAGATACTTTGTAAGTCTGTGTAGAGTCGCATGACAATTCCGGATAGGCGGCAAGTGCAGCCAATGCATGTCCCGGCATTTCTATTTCGGGAACAACATTGATGTATTTACTTGCAGCATAAGCCACTACATCTTTGATTTGCTCCTGTGTATAATAACCTCCATGTTCTTTTCCGTCGAATACTTGCGGATAGTTTACATAGTAATAGTCTACTAATGTCTTTTCACGTTTGGAACCGATTCCCGTCAATTTGGGATATTTCTTGATCTCGATTCTCCATCCCTGATCGTCTGTCAAATGCCAGTGGAAGACATTCATCTTGTTCATAGCCAGTAAGTCGATAAACTTGTAAATGTAGTCAATCGGTACATAATGGCGGCAAACATCCAACATGAGTCCGCGATGAACAAAACGGGGTGAATCTTCAATTTCTACGGCAGGAACCGACCAGTCAGCTTTCTTATCCAACTGCTTTCCGTAAATTGCCGGAGGGAGTAACTGATAAAGAGTCTGCACTCCATAAAAGAATCCGTTTGGCTGGGAAGCGGTGAGTGTAATGAGACTGGGAGTGACCGATAATTTATAACCTTCTTTCGGCATACCTTCCTGTACAACAAAAGAGATCGCCGTTTTTCCATCTGCACTTTCAGCTTCTTTCAAGGAGATTCCTGCTGTCAGTTTTAGTTGTTCGGCCAGGCTGTCGGCAATGCTTTTTACTTCCGGAGCATCCGAGGGAACTACGAGGCAGACTTTGTTGTTTAGTTCAAAGCGTCCTTCCTGTGGAAGAATCTGGTTGGGTTTGGGAACGATGTTGTACTCGTTCGCCGCTTCTTTTGTCTTCTGGCAACTGGGGGTAATCATTAGCAAGGACAAAAGAAGAAGAGAAATACTTTTCTTCATGGTCAAAATGTGTGTTAAGTTATAAATAGATTTGACAGGGCAAATGTACTTGTTTATATGATAAGTTCCAATAATATGGAAATAAAAAAAGCCGGAATGATGTCCGGCTTTTAGCTAAAGTTTCAGATTAATGTAGTTATATAATTAAGAGAGAGTTTTTATTTCAGTAGTTGCTCTTCGATGATTTGTACGTACTTCTCCGGAGTAGCTCCGACTTCAATAATCGGTTTGCCGCCTGCAGGTATGAAGAATAAGGTAGGCAATGCCTGTACACCGAAGTGATTGCATAAATCCTTTTCTTTGTCCGCATTAACCTTGTAGAATACAACTTTACCTTTATACTTTTCAGCCAGCTTTTCCATTTCCGGAAGTAAGCGCATGCAAGGTCCACACCAAGTTGCCCAGAAATCAATTATAACCGGTTTCTCGCCATTATAAACGAAATCGTTCCCTTTTCTGTAGTCGAAGATGTGTTCGAGGAAGAATTGGCGGGTAATCGGATTCAGTTTACCGTCTTCAACTTTAGTTTCCGTTACTTTAGCTTCCGCTTCCGGTATAGGAACCATGTCAAACGGCTGGAAATAAATTTTCTGATGAATATAGTCAATGGATATGATTCCGTAGTCCAGTATCTTTTTGCCTAATACGGAGCGTTTCAGGTATGGATTCTTCACTGCCATGGCATCCTCAATCTTTGTTTTTACAAACATGGTTTCAGGTAAGATGAGGCTTTCCTCTTCTTGAGTCGCTTCTTTATATCCATTGGAAACTTTTTGGTTGGTTCCTTTGGTATATTGTGTGCTCCATGTATTGAAATCTTTTTCGGTAAGATTCACTAATCCTTCGCTCCATGTATCCAGAACAAGAGAAACGGGTTTTCCCTGAATGGATATTGGACATACGATTCCTAATCCTGTAATTAGCTCAAAGTTCTCCCGGTAGTTTAATTTCATGTAAGAAGGACGATAGGGCTGCGTAATTGTGAGTTTTTTCCGCTGCATATCAATAGTCAGAACGGAAGTGCGGAAAATAGCACCGCTTAATACACCCATCACTCCCAGCTTGCGCAGATATGGTTCGTCTTCCAGAGTGAAAGCAGGCAGATCGTTGTTAAACGTGTTGTTGCCAATAGCAACTGTTGCCATTTCATATACTTTTCCAACAGGTACTTGTTTGAATACAAAATCCTGATAAGCACTAAAAGTACCGTTCTTCCCCGTGTCGATGCGTAACTTCTTGAGAGCCTCAGGAAGCAGGGCGTTATGTCCTGACAGATCGAGGACGAAGTCTGCCACTTCGCCATTAATGGCGGCTTCTACGATAATCTTTCCATCAATGGTTTTGAATGGAATGACCTCTGTCATACTGTTCTGTGTCTGTGCACTGATTCCTCCGGCAATACAAAATGCAAGTAGACAGAGATACATCTTTGTTATTATTCGCTTCATATCTTTTTTCTGTTTAAAGTTTATTTCTCTTTCCTGATTTCAATCTTTTTCTCTTGATTGTCTTTCTTGACAATAATATAACCGGTATCACCGCGGATGGCGTTCATGATATCTTCCACAGCCATTTGGCTCATGGGACAATCGTCCAAAGAAGTACCGTTGATGTTAATCACCTGGTCGCCGAAAGCAACTTTATCTTTCATGCTGTCCCAGATCGTTGTAATTTCGAATCTGTCATTGCGTGGCAGAATACTCACGTTCCAGAGAGCGGGAGCACCGCCCATGTCGGTTTTTCCTTCTTCAAACGGGAAAAAGTAGAATCGTCTGCGCATATAATCGATAATTACTTTACCGTATTCCAGTAAATCCACCCCGATGATGCTTCCATTCATCACTGTGGTCGTACTACCCACGTTCGTGAATTCTTTCCCCATGATGTTGATAGGAGGAACAGTCACCTTCTTTATATCCACCGGCTTGCCTAGACCTGTTATTCCGGCAGCTACGATACCATATCCATGGTTAGTAACTTTCGAAATGTCAGACAGCCTTTCATAATCTTCTGTAGAATAAAGCAGAAAGCCTCCCGCACCTGTATCGAACAGAACCTTGAAGTCATTGTCCCCTAAGCGGACATTGACAATGGAGTGATGATCCGTCTCATCCAACAGCGGAATCCCATCCGTTACTTTTAGTCCTTCGGGACGATACGGATAATTGATAACCATTATTTTAGAACGGGAATCGAATGTGACTACCGACTGTGCGAAAGCGTCTCCTCCAAGAATACCGACAACCCCTAGTCCGGTGAAGAATGGATTCTTAGGCAGTACCATCGTCTTCAACTGCTTGATTTTATAGTTTTCCCCGATAGAAACATTCTGTACGTGCGCTTCCTGATAATTGGAGCCTTGTGCATTCACATCGGAGATACGCATATATCCTGCGGCAGTAGCTTTCATTTCCGTTGCGGCATCATACATCGTTCCGGTTCTTCCTCCCGTATCGACGATATATTTCACTTTTATACCGTTAACAGTGACGGGGATAATGATTTTCTCTTGTATAAACTCATAAGGAATGGTGTCGCAAACCTTATTCCGGATTTGCGCTGCCATTCTTTGTCCGCAGTTTAGAAATAATAGCAGCCATAAGCCGGTCAGTATTCCTATACTTTTCATATTATTCTTTTTCATAGATAATATCCTTTACTCCGGAAGCTGTCTCAATCGTCAGTTTCGTCTTCTTTTTCTCTTTCAATTCCGGTATTCCGTTCAGAATACTTTCGCAGAAGTCATATTTCTTAGCAGGTTTGCCATTGATTTTAACTACCTTGTCTCCGACTGCTATCTTACCTTTCGTACTGCTCCATACGGTAGATACAAACAAATCTCCGTCTTTGACCGTTAAGTCAAAATTGTTACCTTGATTGTTTATTTCATTGTCCGGTTGAAATGCTTCGAAATAGAATCTTCCGCGTGGATAGTCGATGGTCACTTTACCGTATTGCAACAGTTTGACACCCAATAATGTGTAAGGGTGATTGTTGGTGCTGGTTGTTACGTTACGGAATTTGGTGGCTCCGACTGATAGCAATGGAATACGAACCCTGTAAGAAGAAGCTTTGTCCGCCTGACCGGATACTCCGATACTCCCTTCTCCATACCCTTCGGAAACCACTTCCATAGAGGCTTCCGGTTTGATTTTTTCAAAATCACTTTCGATAAGTGATAACAGGCTGGGACTACCAGTATCAAATAATACATTTATATTGCTGACCGGAGCTATCTGTACGCTGACGATCGGCATACCGCCCCCTTTGGTGAAATTCAACATCTTTCGTAAAGACACTGTCGATGGCTTTTCAGCAGAGGTAACTATAATATTTTTGGCTTGTGAATCAATAGTGACAATGGTGTTGGCGAATAAATCACTGCCGATGATGCCATCTACTCCAAAACATTCCCAGCCTTTTACTTCATCAATGACCAGTGACGGAGCATTTTTGAAATTAATAACATGGTCGGGGGTAGTCAGGTTCTCTATCCGGGTAGTCTTGTAATAGCTTTCCACGTTATTCACATCCGTTACTTTAGTCGAGTCGGTGGCTGCCATTTGCAGTGCCTGGCAGGCTTGAGTCGTGAGTGCCGTACGTCCTCCCGTATCAAATATGAAAGGACGTGCCGTGCCGTTCACTTTCATTTCGATAATCATCTTTTCACCTACCATCCGGTAAGGTATGGTTGCCTTATATTGTTGGGCGAATACAGGAACCGCCATGCAAAAGGCGACGACGGTTCCTATCATACGAGTCGTATACTTCATAAGCTAATTTTATTTGCTGACTTTTTCTGCTTCCAAAATTGCCTGATAAGCGTTTACAATACCTCCGGAAATACACAAATCATCGAAAAGGAACAAGTCTTGTGAAGGACTGTCGTTTACGCGGATTCCTTTTTCCACTTCCACCCCTTTGCGTGAAGTGACACTCTTCAGTAGTATGTCACGGATTTGCGAGCCGGTTAATTTAGGAAAATATGATTTCACTAAGGCAGCTACACCGGCTACAGTAGCCGAAGCCATTCCTTCTCCAGTTCCTTTTTGATAAGTGTCACCCATATAAGATGAATAAATGTCTGTTCCCGGAGCATAAATATCGAGAGCAGTTGCACCGTAATTGGTGTTCAATACCGGATTTCCATTCTTGTCTGAAGAAGCAACCACCATAAAATTGGTAAGTTCTCCGTCTTTTCTCATCTTCCGGTTAGGGAAAAACTCGTCTTTATCCATGTCTGCTGACAGATCCCAGACCGGAACTATTACCAATGCTCCTTTCTTTTCAGCTTCTTTCAGTGCATCTGCTACCCATTGTCTCTGTTCTTCCGGGTATAATGAATTTTGTTCCGGCAATAAAATAACATCCGCTCCATGGTTTACTGCATACTGGATAGCCAGTGCCATATCTTTTAAATAAGGTTCTCCTTCTCCCGGGTGGATGCGTAAAGTCATGATTTCTGCATTGTCTGCAATACCGTTACTTCCGATACCGTTGTCACGTTTAGCTGCGATAACGCCGGCCTTCATTACGCCTGTTGCCGCATCAGATGTCAACAGTACATTATTGCCGTAATGCGTGTCGTTAATATCCAGAGGATTATCACCTACAATTTCTTTCCGGTTATCAGTTCCGTATTTCTTTAAAGCATCTTCATAGGAAGTTTTAGCTGTTTCCACACTTTTTTTCCCCATTCTTTGGTATACGAGATCCCATTTGTCCGTTTGGTAAATGCTGAATGAATAAGCGGTAAAAACAAAAGCAATTTCAGAAAGGCTGTCTCTTTCTGCCTTAGGATCATAGCAGCTCTGGAAATCATCGACAGTTAGCTCTTTTCCGGGGAAACGCTTTTTCATGTCCTTATCAAACTTCTCAATATATTCTTCAATGACATAAGAGAGTTGCAGTCCACCGTATGAACCACCGATTCTGGATTCAGGCATTACTTTATAACGATAGTAATTGTATTCTTCCAAATTTTCCGGTGCGGGTACTTCCTGACGTTTTCCGTTAATGATTTTATAATATTTCTTTCCGTCAAAGATATAATCTGCATATTTATCTTTCAGACGGAAAAATTCACGTTCTCCTTCGCGTGTCAGAGATTCCATGACCTGACCGTCTTTGCCACCGATGAAATTCCAACCATTGATGTCGTCTATCCAACCATTCTTGTCATCGTCTTTCTGGTTTAGTTTTTCTTTGGGATTCACCCAGATAGCCTGTTTCAGATCTTCGTGTTCTACGTCCATTCCTGTTCCGATCAATGCAACAACCGGTCTTTTCTTTGCTTTCTTTTTGTTGGCATTCAAGTAATCATAAGCTTTGTTTACTTCAGCTCCGTATACACTGTCCTGGTCGAAAGAACAGTTAAACCAGTCCAGTTCGGATTGTTTTTTTTGTGTTTCTGCCTGCTGTTTGACTAACTGGGCTGATACTGTCATGCTGATAAAACAGCATACGATTGGAAATATAAGTTTCTTCATTGTCGAAAGAGTTATAATTTATATAGTTTGTTTATTGTCTTATTTTTAAAATGGCTTCTCGTACTTGTTCCCCTCGGACATTACGTGCAGCGAGTTTACCTTCTTTGTCAATGACAACAAGGAAAGGGATGGAGTAGAAACCGTAAGCAGTCTGAATAGCACTTGGAGTCTTGCTGTTTTTGGGAAATCCTGTTTTATCCCATAGCATCACCCACGGCAGTTTTTCTTCATCCAGCATTTTTCTCCATTTTGCTTCGCTGTCATCCAACGAAACACTGATGAATTCTAAATCATCTGCTTTCAGATCATTGTATATTGTCAGCATACTGCGCATCTCTTTGCGGCAAGGGCCACACCAGGAAGCACAGAAATCCAGTACGACAATTTTTCCACGGAAGTCCTTTAAACCTATGCTCTTTCCATTGTTGTCAATGAACGTAAAACCAGGACATTCTGCACCGATAATCTGGTGGGAGAGGACTTCTACTTTGTTGATTAACCATTTGGCAGACAACGAATTCCTATCTTGTTCCGGTATCATATCCAATAACATTTTGTTGGATGGGTAATCATTCACATCTGCCAGATAAGCTAATGCGGATGCCATGGCAGATGTCAGCTTCTCTTTGGCAGAAGTCGGGATTGTTGCTTTATCCGGATCTCTTTCGGTCGGCATATAGTTTTGTAAAGTCAGAAACGGATCAATGCCGGTGAATGAAAGTGAACTTTGTTCGGGATTCTTTTCATCGAAAAAACCATGAATGGTTACAGGTCTGTTTTCGAGGTATATGTTTTGCTCCGTATTCCCAATATATAGTGTATATACATCGGATATAATGTCTTTTTTTTCGGTTTCGAATACTCCATTTTGGTTAATAGGACAACTTAAAATGAGGTTCCCATTCAAATCCTTAACTTGCAAAGTGGTTGGTTTGAGTAGTCTCAACTTTCCTTTGAATTGAAGTCCGCTGTCGCTCCATAGAGGAGTGGTGCTGCATAAGAGCAATAATATCAATGAGAGTCTTATTAATTTCATGATTTGGAGTTTATAATATATGGTAAATTCTAAATATCTTTATTCTTATTTTATCTATCCTTTAATGAAATGACTAACTTAATCGTTATGGAAGAGTTTCTTTACCAATCTCCCCAGTCTCCCCAAGGATCATCATCATCGCCATCTCCTTCATCAGTTTTCGGTAGTTCCGGATAAGGTTTAATATCCCAATCTTCCGGTCCTTTGGCGATAGCTTCCAAATCAATATTATATTTTTTTAGATAGTTTGTCACAAAATCGAACTTAGTGCTTAGAAATGGATAGGTTGCCGAAGGAAACATTACTTCCCGTTCTTCTTTGGTATGACGCATGGCTATTTGCAGATAGCCGATAAATGTTTCTTTGGCTGTTGGAGGATTATCGGAATCGGGTTTAGAATGTTTACCTGATAATGAATTTACATTACCAGGATAGCCTCTTTTAAGATAATAATTAGGATCGGCTTTACTTTCGATGTCTTCACTTCTGACAATCGGAGTTAAATGGTCAAATCCTGCATCAAATTCATCTTCGGGTATGATAATATTTCCGTTGGCGATAGCTGTATTTATAACTTCATCAATTATTTTGAAGCGGCGTATGGTAAAACTATCCTTATTGCCGGCAATAGGAGTTTTCCATCCTGTGATTGGGTCATCGTAAGTACTGTGGGCTTTATCTCCCCAGAAACAAGTTATCCAGCAGTCGGTTTGGCCGTCATCATGCTCGGGCAGTGCAACATAATATTCCAGTACTCCCGGTATAATGGAAGTAAATACAGAATAATTGTATACCATATACCAGTACATGGGAAATACTCTATCCGTAACTTCCCGGTTGAGGTAAGGAAAAATGTGGTTCTTCATAAAAGTAATATAAAATGCTCCCATTTCGTCATTGAGACAATTCTCGAAGACTCTTGATGAACTACCGACTCCACCATTAGTCCAATTTTTATTGAGATCTTTTTCTGTGATATCTTTATATATTATTTTCACTCCGAAGTCTTGGTAGATTTTCATAACATCATTGTCCCATGAATTATTTCCCTGCGGAAACTCAAATCCTCCGGCAAGTGCAAGTGGATCTGGTGTCGGGTTGATAATATCTTCATTATAACAGGACGAGAATGTGAGACAGAATAGTAATATCCATACATTATATATTGGCTTCATGATTCTCTGTTGTTTAAAATTGACGATCATTATTTCTTATATTTATAGTTATTTTGTAACAGGAACTCCAGTCCGTTCCGGTCCGAACGGATTTTGTTCCAATAATAAGTTTCTTTGCAACACTTCTGTAGGAATAGGTAATACGTATGAAGGATCGTTTTTTGTTAGTGTATAAACTTTGCCTTCCCATTTGTGCTGTATGGAAGGCATACCATATCGACGTAAGTCGAACCAGCGTTGTCCTTCGTAGCAAAGTTCTTTTCTGCGTTCTTCACGTATTTGGGTGATCAAAGCATCTCCGCTCAATCCGGAAAAAGACGGTGCGTTTCCTCTATCATATCGTTTCTCCAGCAATGTATTCATAGCGGTGATGGCATCTCCTTCGGCTTGGCTCATGGCAGCGGCTTCTGCATAGTTTAGATAAGCTTCTGCTATTCGGAAGGAGAGTGCAAAATAATCACTGCTTCCGGAAGTGGGGACAGAACGTAGTGTCTTATATTTGCCATAGGGGAGATAAGTATCATAAAATGTGCTGTTCTCCGGAACCGCCTCGTTATATTGCATTTCCCTAGTAATATAACGGTCTTTGCGTAAGTCACCTTCTGAGAAACTGTTGATTAACCCGTCTGCTGCTTTGAACATTCTTCTGGTCTTTTCTTCATCGCTGTTTTCATCTTTCTTATCGATATAACCTTCGTATTCACCTGTCAAGTCTCTGATAGTTCCATAACTCCAGATGACTTCCGGCGAATCATATGTATTGAATGTGTAATAAGGTTCTTTTATACCTGCTTCCGGTGCAGGAATAGTATTCAGATCGCGTAGTGAGAAGTTCCAATCTTTGATAACTTTCTCCGCATACGTTTTAGCTTCTTCCCAATTTTCCATATATAGAGCTACACGTGATTTTAATAATTGTACCATAGGTAAACTGACAAGGTAGTTCGGTTCATATTGTTGTGTGGCGGAGAGAGTTAGGAATAAACGTTCTGCTTCGTTTAGGTCGGTAACAATCTGTCGGTATACTTCTTCTACCGTGTTCCGTCTCATCAATATATTGTCATCATCTCTCATTTTACTGTCCAGCTTGAGAGGAACTCCCAATGATTCTTTGTTATAATTATAGGGAAGTCCGTACTGATTGACTAACATATAATAATAAAAAGCCCGTAGGGCATAGGATTGTGCCTTAATATAATTCTTTTCAATTTCTGTACCGGATACTTCGTCAATATAGTCAAGTGTGGCATTAGCTCCTAAAATATATTCATAAAGGTTCTCCCAAGTATTGACTGTTTGTTGTCCCAATTTTTCTCGTATTTCGAACATATTGGGTTGCCAGCTATACAGTATCTCAAATATTTCCATATCTGCTTTGTCGTTTTCTGGGAATTCGTAACCTTCCACCTGATTCTGCTCGACATCATCTGCGAGTATTTCCTGATAGTTGAGAAATTTGGTATCCTTTTGTTGGGGATAGGCTTCTCCGATAAGCATCTCTTGCAATGCATTAGCGTCTTTAGGTATATATTGGCTCTGTGACTTTGGCTCTAAGAAATCTCCGCAAGCGGTGAGGCCGGTCAGTGTAATTGTATAAATTAAATATTTAAGTTTCATATCTCTCTTTGTTTATTGTTTAAAATCCTATATTAAGTCCCAATGAGAAAGAACGTGGCATGATGCTGTTTTCTAATTCCGGATCAAAACCATTAAAACGTTTGCTGGCTATTACAAATACATTGTCCATATTAAAGTTAATAGACAGGTTTTTAGCATGTATCTTGTCGCACCATTCTTTTTTCATCTGCCAGGATAATCCAATGTTACGGCAACGCAGGAATGAAGCGCTGACTACCATAGCATCTGATTTTTCCCACATATAAATGGGTGATTCTGCGGTCTCCGTGTTAGGCAAAGTCCAAGTGATCCCTAATGGCCATATCGGCAACCCGGGGATATTTGTGTAAGCTTCGTCTCCTGTTTTTTGCCAGCGATTCAATAAATCGCGGTTTATATTCTTGGTTGGATCGGGCATCATATTATGTTCTCCTCGGAAATCATTGTAAGGTGACGTCAAACGCTTTTTGCTACCTAACAAAAGGGAAAAGCTGGTATTTAGTGACAAAGATTTGTAGCGGAAACTCAAACCGAGACCTCCGGTGAAATACGGCTCTTTTTCTCCGGAATATACAAGGTAAGTGGTCGGGTCGATGCCTTTACTTTTTTCTTCTTCCGGGACTTCAACATAGTTGAACATCGGTTTGCCGTTACTTCCATCAAGACCGGCAAAGGAATATGACCAGAATCCGCTTAACGGATATCCTTCTTTTAATATCTGGGTGTTGCTTCCGGTCAAGTACATCCCCGTGGTTCTGTCAATCGTGGTTTCTCCGCCTTTGTTCCAGTTTTTAGAGGCATTCAGGTTAATATTCAGGCTGAAATCACGTTTCTGAACAGGTGTGAATGATAACGTGTATTCAATTCCCCGATTGTAAATAATTCCG
Source organism: Bacteroides sp. MSSM.1001136sp1_RTP21357st2_D2_RTP21359_211015 (assembly GCF_040913205.1). Classification (NCBI taxonomy): domain Bacteria; kingdom Pseudomonadati; phylum Bacteroidota; class Bacteroidia; order Bacteroidales; family Bacteroidaceae; genus Bacteroides; species Bacteroides sp. MSSM.1001136sp1_RTP21357st2_D2_RTP21359_211015. Next base: position 48,778 of record NZ_JBDFVF010000014.1, read on the forward strand.
CCGTTACGTTTCATGTCGTTAATTCCATATTCGAATGGTAAATCTACGGTGATTACCGCATTGGAACGTCGGGTGTAGTATTCCAGATTCATATAAAACATATGAAACAGTTCCAGGTCCACACCGAAATTCCAGTTTTTGGTACGTTCCCAGGAGAGATACGGATTGGGGATCTGGCTAATAGTGGAGTAATATCGATTATATCCTGCTTGTACTCCGTTCTGACTTAAGATTAGTTCAGGACTTTCACGTGTCAAAGCGTTTCCCTGAATACCAAATGTTCCTCTGAAATTGAGTGTTGTGATCCATTTCAGATGCTTTTGGAAGAAAGCTTCTTCCGATGCTCTCCAGGAAAAACCGAATGAATAAGTCGGGTCGATACGGTGATTGATATCCTGTCCGAAAACGTTGGAAGCATCATTTCGTACATTGGCATTGACTACATAGCGATTCTTGAATGAGTATGCAAAAGTAGCGAAGAACGAAAGGAAGTTGTTGGTATTGTTTGTTCTTTTCCAACCTCTGTCATAAAGTTCTTTTAATATTCCCCAGCCTGTTGGACTTCCGCCCGGTGATACTACTTGGCTTGGTATGGTAGGCGCTACAATACGTTCACCTCTGTCCGGTACATATCCCCAAACTGTATTGGCTGTTCCTTTAGCTGTAGACGAGCGAAGTTCCATACCCAATAGCGCATTCAATCGGTTATTAGGATTGAATGCTTTGCTGAATTGTAGCTTGTTCTGGATATTGTAAGAATACTGGTTATTGTCGTTTGTGTACAATCTACCTCCGAATGGAAGCTGTGCAGCTTTAAAATCGGCACTGGTGGGAGTAACAGAATTAAAATCGTAACCACGATACAGGTTGGCAATGTGGTACGTGTGTTCGGTAGCCCAGCTTTCATTTGTACTGTTATTAGTCGAATAACCGCCTGTAAATTGATAAGTTAACCAGTCAAGGACATGCCAGTTGACATCTAAGGAAGCGGACATGAAGTTGGAGCGTGCTTTTGAACCGCTGTTGTCCCGTTCATTGATAAAATTGTATGAAAGGGTTTCTTTATTTCCTGTTTTATAATAGTATCCGTTTTCTTGCATATAATAAGCATCCGGGTCGATGATACGGTTTGTATTGGTAGCATAACCCATTGGATTGATATCGTCGAAAAAGCCGTTAGTAGTAGAAACGCTACCGTTTAAAGTCATACTGATAGTCAGTTTTTCTATCGGACGTAACATCAGAGCGATGCGACCTGTCATACGTTCGTTATCATTGCCTATTTCCTGACCTTCGCTGTTGTTATATCCCATAGATGCCGAATAACTAAACTTGTTCGTTCCACCGGAAACACTAACGTTGTGACTATGGCTGAACGAACGGCGTGTCAGGCGTTTGAACCAGTCAGTATTGCGGGTTTCCATGTCGTTGTAAAGTTTTCTATATTCGATATCAGAAATGTCATGTTCCTGCAACATCCGTAATATACCTTCATAGGTGTTAGGATCCTTATAAGGCATTGTTGCGTAAGTGATTCCTGCATCGAACGCCTCTTGTGAGAAACGGATGCGTTCTTGAGAGTTCATAAAGTTGAACATTCCATAATTAGGGCGTTGCCCGATGTTAAAGTTGGCGGAATAGTTCACAGTCAATCTGTCAGTGGTATTCTTTTTGGTTGTGATTTCGATTACACCGTTAGATGCTTTTGAACCATAGATAGCAGTGGCGGAAGCATCTTTCAAAATTGTGATGTTTTCGATGTCAGCGGGGTTTAGCCATGAAATCTGGTTGCCGATGATATCCTTTAAACTTTTAGTCATCAGTTCGCCGCTATCTAGTGTTACTTGGAAATCTTCCTGAATAATACCGTCTACTACCCACAATGGATCACGATTTCCTTGTAGCGTACTGGTACCTCGAATCTGGATCTTAGGCGCCGTACCTACACGACTACTTGAGTTAGTAACCACCATACCTGCTACACGTCCTTGTAACATTTGGTCGATAGTAGTGTAGGAAGGTATTATAATGTCTTTCGCTTTTATCGTAGTAATGGAACCAACAAGGTCGCGGCGTTGAATATTCTGATAACCGGTAACCACCACTTCGTCAATTTCCGTACTGGAACTGGTCAGAGTGACATTGATTGTTTTCTTACCTGTATATTTCAACGTTTTCTTTTCCATTCCGATAAAAGAAAAAGTTAGAATCAATCCCTCTTGTGCCGGAATATTAAAAGTATAATGTCCGTCCAATCCGGCGATGGCTCCATGTTTGGAGCCTCGAATCGTAACAGTGGCACCGGGTAATGCTTCGCCACTGGCATCTCGAATCCAACCACTGATTGTAACTTTCTGGCTTTGCTTTTTCTTTATAACAATTGCGCTACCAGAGATTTCGTAAGTCAGGTTAGTGCCTTCCAGACATTCATCCAGAATTTCAGTAATTGTCTTATCTTTTGCCTTGATGGTGATATCGGTCACATTAGCAATGTCTTCCGTTCCATACATAAAGACAAATTTCGTACGATTCTGCAGATACCAGAGTGCTGCTTCCAGCGTTTCTCCTCTCAAGTCGATGGAGATTCTCTGATTGTCCTGTGCTTGAATCATGAGTGAAGAAAGGGAGAATATCCATAAAAGACAGAACTTCACAAAGTTTCTGCTTGCATAAGATACCACCCACGGCAGGGATTTTACTCGTTTTTTCATAATGCGTTAGTTATATTATGTATTATTACTGTTTGTAGGAAATGTGCAGGATGCCCTCCCGTTGTTTGATATTGACCAGATTTAATTCTGTAATCATGTCGATAATCGGGTTCATGTTGGCGTAGCGGTTAAGGTAAGCTCCGATACGCACCTGTTTGGCTGCTTCGTCTTCAAAAGAATATTGGAATCCATACCATTTGGACAGGTATGACATCACATTCTCAAGAGGGACATTTAAAAAGATAAATGATCCGGATTCCCAAGATGTATACAAATCAGTGTTTACGTTGGCGACGGTATTTGTACCGGTATTTTTATTATATGTATAGTGCTGGTTGGGAACTAATTCGAATTCTTCATTTCTACTGTTGATTCTTACTGTTCCACTGATTAAGGTCGTACTTTCCGTATCTTCATCAGCGTAGGCTCTTACGTTGAACGACGTTCCCGTCACCCGGATAGATGTATGCGATGTTTTTACGATAAACGGATGCTCCTTGTCCGGGGCAACATCAAAATAAGCCTCCCCTTCAATTTGCACAATACGTTCTTTACTACTGAAACAAACCGGATAAGTCAGCCGGGTTTCCGCATTGAGATGTACCCTTGTGCCGTCGGAAAGCGTGATAAGGCATTCCATCCCCTGCAATGTGCGTAGTGTGTTTTGGATTTCTTTTACTTGCGGTTTGTTGGCGGGAATCTGATAGTTAATCCCTTTCGAATCGATCACAAATGCTCTGACCGCATTCTCCGGAAGATTATTGTCGGAAAGATTGAAAGATTTGCCGTCACTCAAGATCAGTTCCCCGCCAAGGGTTCCCGGAGTGATGTCGCTAATCGTTTCTTCGGATATCCAATGATAGATAAAGTAAGAAGCAGGTACTAATAACAATAAGATGAGAGCTGCATATTTCAGACTCTTTTTCCACGAAAAAACAGTACCCGATTGATTGCCTCCTAATAACGGATAGACTTTCTCCCACGCTTTTTGTGAAGAGAAGCTTTTTATTAACCGGCTGTTTTCTTCATACGTTTCCTTATTTAATATCCGGTCGGCTATCTTTTGATGTTCCGGGTTTTCATCCAACCATGCACGATAGTTCTTTTCCTCTTCGGGGGTAGACGAATGAGTAAATAAGGAAGCTAAGATTTTTGCAATTTTAAATTTTTCTTTAAATGAATTCATCGTTTTTTCGATTTGTTATATAAGTAAAACAATCCAATCGAAAAAACGGGGTAATCAAAAAGTTACTTTATTTGCATAAAAATAGTAATAAGGTGTAATTTATGCCTTTGAGACTTTCGCGAAGTTTGCGATAGGCGAATTTCTTTAACGTATGGACAGTGCCTTCTGAAATTTGCAATTTGTCAGCAATCTCATGGTTTTTTAACCCTTTCATAGAATATAAGATGATATTTCGCATTTGGGTAGGCAATTCTTCTACCGCTTTGCGAACCATGTGGAATGTTTCCTGTTCGATAATGGCAGCTTCGAAGCCACTATCGAACTCTTCCTGTCCAGAAAAATAGGGAATATCTAATTGCTCATGTTTTAAGTGATTCAGACATTTATTTCGGGTGACGGTATAAAGGAAGCTTTTTACTTTCAAAATGTCGTCAAAATCTTCTTTCCGTTCCCAATAAGCTAACAATACATCTTGTGCGATGTCTTTGCAAACTTCTTTGTCTTCAATATAGTGGGATGCGAACACGCAAAGAATAGGATAGTAGTCATCAAATAGCTTTTTGAAAGCCTGTTTGTTGCCACGTTTTATGTCTGCAATTATATTTTCTATATGTATGTTCACTATTTAGGGTGGAACGATTGGTGCAGAAACTCTCTTACCCAATCTTGCTTATTTTCTTCAGCTTTTCTTCTTCGATGATTTTGATTTTTCTTCCGTCGATAGTAATCAGTCTTTCCGTAGCGAATTGCGACAAGGTACGGATAGCGTTCGAAGTAGTCATATTGGAAAGATTTGCCAGATCTTCACGTGAAAGATAAATGCTCAACGTAGAACCGTCTTCTTCCAGTCCATAACTTTCTTTCAGGAAGATGAGTGATTCGGCCAAGCGTCCGCGAATATGTTTTTGTGTCAGATTAACGGTACGTTCGTCAGAGATACCCAAGTCAATGGAAAGTTGGCGGATAAAGAACATGGCCAAGTCATTATTTTGGGCAACCAGCGTAGTGATGGCACTCATAGGAATCAGGCAAACAACGGAAGGTTCGAAAGCTGCTGCGGCAGTTACAAAATCTTGTTTGGCAAAATAAGCACGATATGCAAAGTATTCGCGTGGTTTAATCATGCGGATAATTTGACTTCTACCCCCCACACCATCTTTGAAGATTTTCACTTTTCCACTGATGAGACACATCAGATGATGTGGCGTTTCTCCTTCACAGTAGATGGTTTCATTCTTTTTGTAGGTTTGTATCGTATAATTATTCATCAGAAACTCCTTTTGCTCATTGTTTAGAGGAGCTAACATATCGGATAATGGTTCCGAAATATCGATGTCTGACATATTCATTTTTACCATGAGTGCTACAAAACTGTGTTATACAGCACAAAAGTAAAAAGAAAAAATGAGAAAATGAACGAATCTATAAAAAGATTGCACAAAAGTGGGAGCTTTCGTGCAATCTTGCAGACATTTTATTTGGTAAACAACAGTTCTCTATATTTAGGCAACGGCCATATTTCGTCATCCACTTCCATCTCCAGGTGGTCGATGTGGTCGCGGATTTGGTCAAGATACGGGCGTACTTTTTCTTCGTATGCGAATGCCCTTTCTTTGTAGTTTTCCATGTGGTTGGCTACTTTTCTTGCTTCGGTCATGTCGCGCACGAGTACTTTGATAGAAGTGACCCGGTGTGAAATCTCACGAATCAGTTCTTTACGGTCGGCACTTAATACTTCATATTCTTCAGCCGGGAATATTTCTTTCAGTCCGCGAAGATTTTCGAGCAAACGGTTCTGATAGGCAACGGCAGTTGGTACGATGTGATTGATGGCGAGGTCGCCCAATACACGGCCTTCGATTTGCACCTTCATGGTGTATTTCTCCAGTTCCACTTCCAGACGGCTGTTCAATTCGGTCTCGTTGAAGATACGTTCGCCGATAAGTACTGATTTGGATTGGTTATCAATATAGTGCATCAGGGCTTCCGGTACGTGGCAGATATTAGTCAGTCCGCGGCGTGCAGCTTCTTGTTTCCATTCTTCGGAATAACCGTCCCCTTCGAAACGAATCGGCTCGGAGGCGATAATTGTTTCTTTCAGCAGGCGGAAGATAGCTTCGTCTTTGCCAACTCCTTCTTCCATCAGCTTTTCTACCGATGCCCGGAATTCGTTCAGCTGGTTTGCCATGGCCGCATTGATTGCAATCATAGAGGCAGCACAGTTGGAAGAAGAACCTGCGGCGCGGAATTCGAAACGGTTTCCGGTGAATGCGAAAGGAGAAGTACGGTTGCGGTCGGTGGTATCCAGTAAAATTTCGGGGATACGTCCGATGCCTAACTTCAGTGTGGTTTTTTCTTCCGGCGTCATTTTCTCATTTCCTACCTGGCGGACAATTTCGTCGAGAGTAGACGAGAGTTGTGAACCCAGAAAGCAAGAGAGGATGGCGGGAGGAGCTTCATTGGCTCCCAAACGATAGCTGTTGCTGGCGCTCATGATGGAGGCACGCAATAAATCCTGGTTTTTATAAACCATCATTAAGGCGTTTACCAGAAATGTGAGGAATAGCATATTGCCTTTCGGATTCTTTCCGGGAGCGAACAGATTGATACCGGTATCTGTGCAGAGTGACCAGTTGTTGTGCTTGCCCGAACCGTTTACTCCGCTATATGGCTTTTCGTGCAGGAGTACATTAAAATGATGCTTCCTGGCGATACGCTTCATCAAATCCATGACGAGCTGGTTGTGATCGTTGGCAAGGTTACAGTTTTCGAAAATAGGGGCCAACTCAAATTGGTTGGGAGCTACTTCGTTATGACGGGTTTTGGCAGGAATACCGAGTTTGTGACACTCGATTTCGAGTTCTTTCATAAATGCAGTGACACGTGGAGGGATAGAGCCGAAATAATGATCCTCCAACTGTTGGTCTTTGGCAGAAGAGTGCCCCATCAGTGTCCGTCCTGTCAGGCAGAGGTCGGGGCGTGCATTATATAAGGAGGAGTCTACAAGGAAATATTCCTGTTCCCATCCTAAATTGGTATATACGCGTGTGATGTTCTTGTCGAATAGCTGACAGACTTCCGTTGCTGCTTTATCTACAGCGGCAAGTGCTTTCAACAATGGAGTTTTGTAATCCAACGCTTCACCTGTATAAGAAATGAAGATAGTGGGGATACAAAGAGTGGTATCTACTACGAATGCCGGTGAAGAAACATCCCAGGCTGTATATCCTCGTGCTTCGAAAGTGTTGCGGATGCCGCCGTTAGGGAAAGAAGAAGCATCCGGCTCTTGCTGGATCAGTAGTTTTCCGGAGAAGCGTTCAATCACTCCGCCATCTTCGCCGAATTCGATAAAGCCGTCATGCTTTTCGGCTGTTCCGTCTGTCAGAGGCTGGAACCAGTGTGTGTAGTGAGTGACGTTGAGTGACTTAGCCCAACTTTTCATACCGTTAGCAATTAAATCTGCTATTTCACGGCTGATAGGCGTACCTTTTTCGATAGCGTCGGTTACAGCTTTGTAAGCTTCTTTGGGAAGATACTCCTGCATCTTCTTGCGGTCGAACACGTGGCTACCATAATAATCAGAGAGTTTGTTGGAAGGGGCAATAACTTCCAGAGGTTTCCGGTTGGAAAGCTCTTGTAAGGCAAAAAAACGCATTTTTGACATAAATGGTCTATTTTTTTATCGGTTGATGGCGCAAAATTATATGTTTTTTCTGAAAGTACCCCTATTTTAGAGGGGGGTATTTTGAAAAATAATGTGTTTTTCTAAAAGTACCCCCTCTGTTGATTCTCCAACTTCTATTCTTATTGTTGCTGTTCGTTGATTTCTTTAGCCATCTGTTTAACCAAACTTTCCACTTGGATATAATGGTTGTGATAGTTCTTGAATAACAGTTTGAACACTGGGCTGTTCACAGCCATTTGGGTAAGAAATTGTAGGTGTTTACCCATAGAGGTGTTCATCTGCATACGCTCTTTTTTGCTCAAGTTGTCTTGTAGGGAGTAAACACCGCATGAAATTTGGATTTCTGCAATGCCTTCATCCCAAGGATGGGTGTTGAGGTGAGTCAATGCTGCCAGGATTTTTTTCAGGTCTTTCAGCAGAATGTTTAAAAGTTCGAATTCGGTGCGGTTTATGGAGCAGGAATCCGGGTTCAGGAGGAAAGCGAATTTAAGGTAGAAATCCTTTAATTCTTCTTTAGGAATAACAAATGAATCTTTGGAAGCCTTTATCATGCCTCCCACCGCTGGTTGAACGGTAACTTGTTTTGTTTCCATAATATAATTATGAATAAGGTGGTAGGCGAAGATTTTCTATGAAATAAGAGCGGTTCCGCCTTTCCCGTTACTCTTCACCAACCAGGCAGTGGGTGCATTAACACTCCACACGGGGGTACGAAACCGCCATATGAAGCATCAGGACAGGCATAAAAATGCCTGCCACGAAACGAGGCAGGTTCCCTGCCTGGTTGATATGAAGAGTATCGCAAAGATACGACAATTTTCTTCTTTGTCAAGAATAAAGTGATAAATAAAAAGATAGAAGGGTTGATTTAGTCATTAATATGTTTTCAGGGGGCTCTTATATTTACAGATATTGGAACTTTGTATTTTTCCCATTATTGTTGAAATCCCCTTCATATTATAACTTCTTCCATACAGGTTTTATTAATTCCTCTTTCAACCTATCACCGCTCTGTAAGTGCGATGAATAAAGAGTTTTAGAAAGGTGGTGATAGGTTGAAAGAGGATTTTCGTTTTTTATATATGAAGAGAATAGCAGAATATGCAGAGCTTCCTGCATTTATTTCGAGACAACCGCGCCAAAGATTTAGTTCATCTCCATGTTATTTTGAATAATGTGAAGGTTTTCTTCTGATAACTCTTTTTAGTGTCCAACTTCTCTTGCTTTTCGATATTCTTTTTTATATTTGCCTACGTTAATGAAGGAGATACGACGATTGAGAGATAAAATATTGATAGGATGCATATTGTGTCTGTTCTCTTTTATACCAAAGGGGACAGCCAATAATTATATAATGAATCCTTATACCCATCAGGAAATCTCTGCTGACTCCATTATAGAACGTGTGATGACTTTTGCACCTTTGTATGAAACGATAGTCAGTGATTATCGCGCGAACCTATATATAAAAGGTAAGATGGACATTCAGAAGAAGAATTTTATTCTCCGTTATGTACCTTCTATGTTTCGTTTGCAAAAGGGTGTTCGCGAATATCTGCTTGAAACATATAGTGATCTTCATTATACGGCTCCCAATATTTACGATCAGAAAGTAAAGGCTTCCCAGGGAACTGTGAGAGGAAATAGGGGATTGCCTGGATTGCTCGAGTACTTTAATGTAAATATCTACTCTTCTTCTTTATTGAATGATGAACGCTTATTGTCACCACTGGCCAAAAACGGACAGAAATATTATAAATACCGGATAGACAGCGTGATGGGAGATCCTAACAATCTGGATTATCGGGTTCGCTTTATCCCCCGCACTAAGAGCGATCAGTTGGTGGGTGGCTATATGGTGGTCAGCAGTAACGTTTGGAGTGTTCGTGAAATTCGTTTTTCGGGAAGATCGGAGCTGATAACATTTACCTGTTGGATTCAGATGGGAGATGTAGGCAAGAAAAATGAATTCCTGCCGGTGCGTTATGACGTAGAAGCTCTTTTCAAATTTCTCGGAAATAAGGTGGATGGTAATTACACCGCTTCTTTAGATTATAAATCCATCGAACTGAAAGAAAAAAAGGTGCGCAAGAAAGAGAAGAGAAAATATAATCTTTCGGAATCTTTCTCTTTACAGTGTGATACGAACGCTTATAAGACGGACGCCTCTACCTTTGCTATCATGCGGCCGATTCCTTTGAATGAAAGTGAGAAAAAACTATATCATGACTATACGCTTAGACGTGACACGACAACGGTAGAAAAGCCGTCCAAGAGTCAGGCCTTTTGGGGAACGATGGGTGATTTGATGGTAGAAGATTATAAATTCAATTTGTCCAATATCGGAAGTGTGCGATTTTCTCCGTTTATCAATCCGCTCTTATTCAGTTATAGTGGAAGCAACGGTTTGTCTTATCGACAGGATTTTCGTTATAACCGTCTTTTCAGAGGGGATAAATTACTTCGCATTGTGCCTAAACTCGGATACAACTTTACGCGTAAGGAATTCTACTGGTCATTGAATGCCGATTTTGAATACTGGCCGCAGAAGCGGGGATTCTTCCGGTTGAATGTGGGTAACGGTAACCGTATTTATAGTAGTAAAGTGCTGGACGAACTGAAAGCTATGCCGGACAGTATCTTCAATTTCGATTTAATTCATCTCGATTATTTCAAGGACTTGTATTTTAACTTCCGTCATACCGTTGAAGTAGTCAACGGACTGGATATCGGTCTGGGGTTCTCGGCCCATAAAAGAACAGCGGTAGAGCCTTCCCGCTTTGTAATCACTGGCGATTATCCGATGCCGCCCCCGGAATTTATGGATAAATTCAAGAACACTTATATCAGTTTCGCTCCCCGCATCCGGATAGAGTGGACTCCGGGACTCTATTATTATATGAACGGAAAGCGAAAGATTAACCTCCATTCTTTATACCCGACTTTCTCGGTCGATTATGAACGAGGTATTAAAGGAGTGTTCAAGAGTACGGGTGAATATGAAAGAATAGAGTTTGACCTTCAGCATCAAATCCGGTTGGGATTGATGCGTAATATTTATTATCGTTTCGGATTCGGAGCATTCACCAATCAGGATGAGTTGTATTTTGTGGACTTTGCCAATTTCTCCCGCCATAATCTTCCCGTAGGTTGGAATGATGAAATCGGCGGAGTATTTCAGGTGCTTGACTCACGTTGGTATAATTCCTCCCGCCGTTATGTACGGGGGCATTTCACCTACGAAGCTCCGTTCCTTATTCTCCGGCATCTGATGAAGTACACCCGTTATGTGCAGAATGAACGTATTTATATCAGTGCCCTCTCTATGCCGCACCTTCAACCTTATCTGGAAGTAGGATATGGCATCGGTACGCATATTTTTGACGTAGGAGTTTTTGTGAGCAGCGAAAATTGGAAATTCGGAGGAATAGGCTGTAAGTTCACGTTTGAGTTGTTCAACCGATAGTTTTCTTCGTTCCGGTTGTTTTATCGAAAGATTTTACTTATCTTTGTATAAGAGAGGATGAGGGCAAAATTTAGCATCAAAGAGGTGTAGTCGCCTCATAAGCACAGGTATTTTCCTAGAAAATAAATTCTAAGGTATAAATACCTAAATTTATTTTAGTAATAACTCATCCTCTCTTCTCTCTTTTTTATATGCATATACAAAATGGACGGAATTTTAATAACGATCATTGTTATCACCGCTTTCCTGGTTTATAAGATGATTTCCTCAAGCAGGAAACAGGAGGGGTATAAAAGATGGAAAGCAACAAGCAGTGGTAAGGAAGAAAAGACTACTAAGGTAAAATGGGAACACGGAGCCTGGCTTAGGCATGCTTTGGGGGGAACTGTTCCGAGAGCGCAGTATGTTCAAAAGTTTGATGAATCGGCTGTTGTTTGGTGTGCCAACTTGTTGGGAGTGGAAACGGCACGGTTGAAGGAAATTCTACGGGATGTTTCCGAACATTACCGGGAGTTCTGGATGAGAAAAAGAAAGGGAGGTTATCGGATGATTTCTGCTCCTGACAAAGAATTACAATCTATTCAAACCACTATTAATTCTCGAATATTATCATCTGTGACAATGATTCATCCGGCGGCAGTAGGTTTCCGGAGCGGTCATTCTGTGGTTGATAATGCCAGTCCCCATCTGGGAAAACGGTATATCTTGAAAATGGATATTCATGATTTTTTCTTTTCGATACGGAGCCGGAGGGTGAAAAAGACATTTGAGAAGATTGGTTATCCGGAAAATGTGTCTAAAGTATTGGGAGTGTTGTGCTGCTTGTACAGGCACTTGCCGCAGGGAGCACCTACAAGTCCGGCGTTAAGCAATATCGTGGGGTATGAGATGGACAAGAAATTGGCTGCACTGGCAGCGGAATACGGACTGACTTATACCCGCTATGCCGACGACCTGACTTTTTCGGGAGATGTGTTCTCCAAAGAACAAATCATTCCCCGGATCAAACAGATCATCCGTGATGAGAAATTCGAACCGAATCATAAGAAGACCCGTTTTATCAATGAGTATGGCAGGAAGATTATTACAGGAGTATCTGTTTCTTCCGGTGCGAAACTGACAATCCCTAAAGCCAGAAAGAGAGAGATCCGGAAGAATGTCTATTTTATCCTGACGAAAGGCTTGGCGGAACATCAGTGCCAGATTGGCTCGAGTGATCCTGTTTATCTGAAACGGCTGATTGGAGAACTTTGTTATTGGCGGTCAATAGAACCGGACAATGCGTATGTATCCGATTCTATTAACCGTTTGAAATGTTTGGAGAAAGGGTATTAATCTAATTGGCAATCGTTACCCGTTCATTTTCTATCTTGGCGTAATTCCTTTTCACAGCTTCGCGAATACCTCTTTGCATGGCAGCGTCTATGTTCGATCCCATACGGGCAAAGCCGAACTGTTGTGCGCATGCTTTTATCAAATCTGCCGCAGGCAGGCTGATGGAGTCGGTCAATAGTTGCCGGATGGCATTGGCTATTTCTTCAGGTGGTATGTCTGTCGCTTCCCGGTCGGAAACCGGGCGATAGATTGAATAGGAAGCGCATTGCTCTTTGTCGTTCCAGCAGAAGACAAGTCCTTCGTATTCTGTGCGATAGATATTCAATGTGTCGAGTGCTGTTTCTATCTGTGCCTCTACCCGTGTTCCCAAGCGGCTGATTCCCCATTCGGACAGGATTTTCTTACAGAGCAGGGATTTACTGATTGGCGCCTCGCTTTCCATAATCTTCCGTATTTGGGAGAGGAGGATAGCGTAACTGTCCGTAAAGAAAAAGTCTTCCGGTGAATAACTGTATGGGGTGATCTTTGCAAACTTGTACTTTTGTTCTATCCGGTTTTGAGTAGAAAGAACGGAAGCTGCTTGCTTTTCAGGAGCAACAGGCGATGCCTTGAGTACAAATGAAATTTCATTGTTGGTTATCTGTGCCGTCGGTGCAGGTGCTGCCACTTCTGTCGGAGTAGAATTGATTTCGGCTGCTGTCATTGAACCGACCTTTGAATTCTTTTTCCGGGCGATAGCCTCTTGGATAGTTGCCATTACTTCGTCCGGCTTTTCCCACCAGTCCATTGTCCATATCCGGTAGATGTCCCATCCGAGTGCTTTCAATACATTATTCTGCACAATTTCCCGGTCACGTGCGGTCTTGGTACGTTTGTAGTTTTTGCCGTCGCAGATAATACCTAACTGATAGTTAGAGGTATTTTCGGTGTCGACGATACCTATGTCTATTTTGTATCCGGAGCAACCAATGTCTGTATGCACGGTGTAACCCAATGAGCGCAGTCTGTCGGCAATGATCGTTTCGATGGAGGCTGTTGCTTCCGACAGTTGTCTTGGCACACTGCTGATGGTGCTCCGGGTTCCCTTCTCCGCATATTCGAGGAAACGTTTTAGTCCGGCTACTCCAATAGAAGAAGTCCGGTTCAGGTCGATCATATCCGACCTTAGGGTGGAATAGATAATCATCTCATACCGGGCACGGGAAACGGCTACATTCAATCTTCTTTCGCCGCCTGCCCGGTTCAGTGGTCCGAAATTCATGCTGACGCGCCCTTCTGCATCCGGGCCATAGCCCACAGAGAAGAGAATAACATCGCGTTCGTCTCCCTGCACATTCTCCAGGTTCTTGATAAATAACGGTTCGTCGCATTCCAGCGCAAGAGTTTCCAGTTCGGGGTAAAAGATAAAAAGGTCGGATAATAAGTCTTCTATCAAGGCTTGTTGGACAATGCTGAAAGTGACTACACCGATACTTTTCTTTCTTAATTCCTCGCTTCTCAATCTTCTGGCTATTTCGTCCACCACAGCTTGAGCTTCCGCCCGGTTCTGGCGCGACTTGCCTTTATCATAGTAACCGTTGATGTTGACTATCCTGACTTTCGATTCAATGTTGTCCGGTGAGGGGAAAGTCATCAGTTTGTTATCGTAATATTCGGAGTTGCTGAAAGCGATGAGGCTCTCATGTTTGCTTCGGTAGTGCCATAATAAATATTTGGAAGGGATAGACAGAGCGAGACAGTCGTCAAGGATACTCTCCAAATCTTCCATTTCAATGTTGTCTTCATCAATGGTGTTGACCGAGAAGAAACTGGTAGGAGGCATTTGTTTCGGGTCGCCTACGATAATGACGTTTTTACCCCGTGCAATGGCGCCCACCGCTTCATAAGTAGGCATCTGTGAGGCTTCATCAAAGACAATCAAATCAAATTTATCAGCGTCCGTATCGATGAATTGAGCGACGGAAAGAGGACTCATCAGCATACACGGGCACATGCGCGACAACAAAGTGGGAATTTGGTCGAATAGCTTGCGAATAGATATGCCGCGGGCATTGTTGCGGATATTCTTTTGAAGGATACCCACTTCGGAACTTTGGATGGCTTCGTGAGTGAAAGACGGAATGTTGGAGGCCAACCGGGCAAATAATTCTCTTTGCGTCGTTTCTTCGAATTTGGCGGATATTTGTTTGTATTTAGCAATGATGTCATTGAATATCTTACCGTTGAATAATTCCAGAGTCGGCTCTTTGGCAATGATATACCGGATAGCTGCCTGATAGAAACTCTTGCGGAAGCTGTCTGTAAGTTGGCTGGTAGGAATATTCTTTTCTTTATATTCCGTCGCGATAAATCCTATTCCCAGACTATGCAGGGTTTGGTAGGCTTGTAGCCACTGATACCAGTCCTTGAGCTTGTCGAGGTTCTCTTTCCAGGTTCGGGCTTTTGACAAGGCAATCGTTATCCAGTCGGCTGAATCGGTATAAAGTTCTTCGATCGAGATACCCAGCATGCCGGACAATTTCTTTTCGGTGGCTGTGAGTGTATCTGCGAGCTGATACAGTTCATTGAAAGAATGAGCATGGATGTCTCTGAATGTTTGAATTCCTTCAGTGAGTTGTGCGGACAAATTCTGCTTGATTTGCGAAACTTTGGCAATGTCTTTTGCGTAGTTCAACAAATGCGAATGAAGGGAAGTCATGTCGTCGATTATCTGCTCAATGGTGTTCCAATCCTCGTTCTTGCCGGGGCGTCCGAATAGGGAGGGAAGTTGCCCGATGTATTTCCGGACGGCTTCTGCTTCTTCCTGATACCGGATAATGCGGTGGAGCAGAGGTTTGATGTCTTCTGTTTCAATCGTTTTTAAAGCATATACGTTGATTGCCTTTCTGATTTTCCGTTGTCCGAAATATCTGGGAAGGAACCATTGATCGGATACCCGGTTCCATTCGGCTAACATCTGCTTTGCGTTGATGGACAGGATTTCTTGGGTGAATCCGGTTTCTATCTCTTTCCTTTGTTCATCCCGTTTCCGTCCGTGAACCACTACTTCCCGGTATTCATTCAGTGTTTCGTTGAGCAATGGCAAAGTCAGCAATCCGGGAGTCAGTTCCGGAATGTCGAGTATTCTCCGGATGATGTGGGAGATTGTCTGGAAATCCTTGCGTGTAGGGTGTATATCCGTATCTTTTAGAAGTATGGAGAATACATCCAGCTTCTGCCGGATGGTGGTCAACAGGTCGATAAATCCGGTGAGCAGTTGGGAGGACCCCTCCTTAACGGCTGATGAATATTCGGTAATCGAGATACCGGTTAATGGATGCTGGTAAGGATGTCCACACGCATTGGCCGTCCGGACTAGCAGCTCGATGGCATCTTCCCATTGGGCAAATGTGTCTTTATCTAATGTATCCAGATAAGCTTGTGGAATATCAAAACAAGATTCGACGTCCACGGATTGATAATGAATAATGGCGTCGTATAATGAAACCCCGAACGGGTATTCTTTATGCAGGGCTTCGATATATTGATTCAATTCCGCCCGTAAATTCAGCAGGCGTTCCGCTTCCTTTCTGAATTCTTCGGGAGGTGTCTGCCTGATAATTTCCGTAGTTTCTTTCAGTTGCGAGATAACGGCGGATTTCTTTGTTTTGTTGGAATGAATTTCCAGACAGAACGGAGCCAGCCCGATAGCTGCCAATCTGTTTTGCACAACGGAGAGGGCAGCCATCTTTTCCGCTACAAATAAGACACGTTTTCCTTTGTAAAGCGCGTTGGCGATGATATTGGTAATCGTTTGCGATTTTCCTGTTCCCGGAGGGCCGTGCAGGATGAAAGTCTTGTCGTGTACGGCTTCGTAGATAGCTTCCAGCTGCGAAGAATCGGCGATGATGGGTAATACAATGTCTGCGGGCGACACTTGTTTGTCCATATCCGTTGCATCTATTTCCTCTGTGGCGGCTTCCCATTCTATCTTTCCGTTGATGAGGCTGGACACAATCTTGTTCTGAACCAGTTTGTTGGCATTGTTGTGAATATCATTCCACATGATGAACTTGTTGAAAGAGAAGATACCCAGAATCGCTTGCTCTTCCACGTCCCATTTACGCTGGTTCTTAATGCTGTTGCGGATAATGGAATAGATCAGCTTGACGTTTACGCCGCTTTCGTCGGTAGGTAACGGGTCCAATCCTGATAGGGTGATTCCGAAGTTTTGGCGAAGCATTTCCAATAAGGTGATATTCATCATCGTTTCTTCTTCCCGGGAACGGATTACGTAACCTTTGGCTGCCGATTTACGGATAATTTCAACCGGTAATAGCAGGATGGGAGCGTAGCGGGGGCGTTCGCTGGAAGGTGTCTCGTACCATTTCAAAAGTCCGAGAGCCAGATAGAGCGTGTTGGCTCCATTCTCTTCGATAGAAGTACGCGAAGAGCGGTATAGGTGAGTCAGTGCCTTGCCTAAATCGTTTTCGGGCAGATAGAAACGTAACCTTTTCTGTGAAAGTTCCGAGTTGATGAAACCAACCATGGGATCAGATTCCGGTATGGAGGAATAAATCCCGAAGTCCATCGCCGGACTTTCCCAATCGGCAGGGCGGTGAAGGATGCGGAATTCTTCTCCGTCGGCCAATGCATCTTCCAGACAGGATAGATTAGCCGGGATGAGTTGGAGCGTGTTTTTGGTAATCCGGATATTCAGCAGATTGTTGCGCAGGCTTAAATCCAGCAACCGTCTTTCCCATAACAGTTGTTTGGTGATTACGGTCTGGGTCTCGTTGCCCGATAAATCATACGGATTGATACTTTGCGGAGTGGCATGAACGGCACTTCTTTGAATGTCGGTCTCCTTTTCTTCTACTTCCCATACCTGCCCGTGCAGAATGCGTTGGGGGATGGGGCGGATGCCCGAATGTCTCGCTCTTTTCACATCTATGGCAAGAATGAAACTGTTCCCATCCGTCAGCTTTCCGTTCGCTTTCTTCACTGCATCGTCGAAATCGGACGAATGTCCCATGTTCATGCAGGTCGTTTCAACTAAAGTAATGTCGTATATTCCTTCGGCTGTCCGTTTGGTTAACAGGGAAACATCGTCAATGGTAGGATCCGGAAAAGTTTCCGGCACTAGCCAGGCTCCCGCAAAAGCATGCCCTTGAGTGATGATAATGAGTGCATTCAGCCCGATTGCTTCCAGACAGGAAGCATAGAGCAAAGCCATATCCAGACAGGTTCCCAGTTTTTGTGCCATCACGGAGTCGGCTAGCCGTACACGTTGCCCATATTCCTCAAAGCTGGCGGGGATGGTGCTGTATATAATCTGTTGTTCCGTGATAGCCGTGTAGATGGCGGCCATCTGTTTCCTTACCCGGTCCGGAGTGCGGCTCTGATATTCGTCAAGGGACGGATTATCAGTCCATTGTCCCAGGATGGAAGCGGCTCTCTTGATGATCGGCACAATGGCTGTATGATTGGGGGTGATGAAAGCGGCCAGCATTTCGGGCAATACATTAAGCCCTCCCCATTGGTCGTATGCCAGAATGTCGATAGGGTAGGTTTGGCAGAATACGGATTCTGCTTCGGAAGTAATTTCAATTTTCAGATTGCCGGATAAACGTTCGGTCAGCTGTGTGAAATAGTTGGCGGACAAAGTGAGATTGAATGACGACAGGCATATCGATTCATTGGGCGGAATTTGTGCCACAGCTATCGGAGCAGCGTTTCCGAAAGTCGGTTCTGTCGTGATTTGTACCTGAATGTCCTTCAGCGGGGCAGGCGTTGTATTCTCAATAGAAAGCTGATGAATGATTGATGCACCGTTTTGTTGTATCGCAAAATTAATAAGCGGTAAATAGTCGCATTGCACCTTGACTTTGTCCAATCTCTCGTCCATGGCAAAAACTGTATAAATTAAAGATTGCAATATTACAAAAAATACGGATATAATTCTCTTTTCTTCTGCCATTCTTTTGTCAATCAAGAAAATATTCCTACCTTTGCGCCCGATTTATAGATAATATAATGTCTTATTTAATTAAAGTATTAAACAATTTATTTATTAATGGAAAACTTAAAGAACGTAGCTCCTATTGAAGATTTCAACTGGGATGCTTATGAAAATGGCGAAACAGTAACCAACGTTAGCCACGATGAATTGGAAAAAGCTTACGACGGTACGCTTAACAAAGTGAACGACCGTGAGGTTGTTGACGGAACCGTAATCGCAATGAACAAGCGTGAAGTAGTTGTGAACATCGGTTACAAATCAGACGGTATCATCCCATTGAATGAGTTCCGTTACAATCCGGATCTGAAGATCGGTGATACAGTAGAAGTATACATCGAAAATCAGGAAGACAAAAAAGGACAGCTCGTTCTGTCACACAGAAAAGCTCGCGCTACTCGTTCTTGGGATCGCGTTAACGCTGCTCTGGAAAATGAAGAAATTATCAAGGGTTACATCAAGTGCCGCACTAAGGGTGGTATGATCGTAGACGTATTCGGAATCGAAGCATTCTTGCCGGGTTCTCAGATCGACGTTAAACCGATCCGCGACTATGATGTATTCGTTGGCAAAACAATGGAATTCAAAGTGGTTAAAATCAACCAGGAATTCAAAAACGTTGTTGTATCTCACAAGGCTCTTATCGAAGCTGAACTGGAACAACAGAAGAAAGAAATTATCGGTAAACTCGAAAAAGGACAAGTTCTTGAAGGAACTGTTAAAAATATCACCTCTTACGGTGTATTCATCGACCTTGGTGGCGTAGACGGTTTGATCCACATCACTGACCTTTCTTGGGGACGTGTTAGCGATCCGAAAGAAGTGGTTGAGCTGGATCAGAAACTCAACGTTGTTATCCTTGACTTCGATGACGAAAAGAAACGTATCGCTCTCGGCTTGAAACAACTGACTCCGCACCCATGGGATGCGCTTGATACTGACTTGAAGGTTGGTGACAAGGTGAAAGGTAAAGTGGTTGTTATGGCTGACTACGGTGCATTCATCGAAATCGCTCCGGGCGTAGAAGGTTTGATCCACGTTTCAGAAATGTCTTGGAGCCAACACCTGCGTTCTGCACAAGATTTCATGAAGGTAGGCGACGAAGTAGAAGCTGTTGTGCTGACACTTGACCGCGAAGAACGTAAGATGTCTTTGGGTATCAAACAACTGAAACAAGATCCATGGGAAACTATCGAAGAAAAGTATCCTGTAGGTTCTAAGCATACTGCAAAAGTACGTAACTTCACTAACTTCGGTGTATTCGTAGAAATCGAAGAAGGTGTTGACGGCTTGATCCACATCTCTGACCTTTCTTGGACTAAGAAAGTAAAACACCCATCAGAATTTACTCAGATTGGTGCTGACATCGAAGTTCAGGTATTGGAAATCGACAAAGAAAACCGTCGTTTGAGCCTTGGCCACAAACAACTCGAAGAAAATCCTTGGGATGTATTCGAAACTGTGTTCACTGTAGGTTCTGTACACGAAGGTACAATCATCGAAATGTTGGATAAGGGTGCTGTTGTAGCTCTTCCTTACGGTGTAGAAGGTTTCGCAACTCCGAAACACCTTGTAAAAGAAGACGGTTCACAAGCACAGTTGGATGAGAAACTTGAATTCAAAGTGATCGAGTTCAACAAAGACGCTAAGAGAATCATCCTGTCTCACAGCCGTATCTTCGAAGATGTAGCTAAGGCTGAAGAAAGAGCAGAAAAGAAAGCTGCTTCTGGTGCTAAGAAGTCATCTTCTAGCAACAAGAGAGAAGATTCTCCGATGATCCAGAACCAAGCTGCTTCAACTACGCTGGGCGATATCGACGCTCTTGCTGCATTGAAAGAACAGTTGGAAGGAAAGAAATAATCTGAATAGAATATTTTCCAATGAAAGGCGCTCCCGTTTGGGGGCGCTTTTTTTATTCACCACAGATTTAAGAAATGAAGATAAGAGGGAATTTAATTCAGACATAAGAACAAAAGAATAAAAAATAAAATAGCAGTTCAATAAGCAACAGAAATAATTTTCAAAGCGCTGCCTTTATGTTCTTTTGTTCTTATGTCTAAAAATAAATTATCAAAATCTGTATTAATCTGTGTAACCCTGGGGTGAAATATTTCCTTTTCCTTTGCAAGATTAAATGTGAAATGTCCTATCTTTGCATATCATGGAAAAATTTGAGTTACATATATTGGGATGCGGTTCCGCTTTGCCTACTACGCGACATTTTGCGACCTCTCAAGTCGTAAACTTGCGTGAAAAACTATTTATGATTGATTGTGGCGAGGGAGCACAGATGCAATTACGCCGCTCGCGACTGAAATTTTCCCGATTAAATCATATCTTCATCTCTCATCTACATGGTGACCATTGTTTCGGATTGTTGGGACTGATCTCTACATTCGGATTATTAGGGAGAACTGCTGATTTACATATTCATTCTCCAAGAGGACTGGAAGAGTTGTTTGCGCCGATGCTTGCTTTCTTTTGCAAGACTTTGACTTATAAGGTGTTCTTCCATGAATTCGAAACGAAAGAACCGATGCTCATTTACGATGACCGTTCGGTGACTGTAACCACAATCCCTTTAAAACATCGAATTCCCTGTTGTGGTTTCCTTTTTGAAGAGAAACAGCGTCCTAATCATATCATCAGAGACATGGTAGACTTTTATAAAGTCCCGGTCTATGAACTGAACCGCATCAAGAACGGAGCGGATTTTGTAACTCCCGAGGGAGAAGTAATACCCAATTTACGTTTAACCCGCCCTTCGGCTCCGGCGCGTAAATATGCTTATTGTTCCGATACAATCTATCGTCCGTCCCTTGCTGAACAAATTAAAAATGTAGATTTGCTTTTCCATGAGGCCACCTTTGCACAGACCGAGCAGGCACGCGCTAAGGAAACTTATCATACCACTGCTGCACAAGCCGCGCAACTAGCTTTGGACGCCAATGTGAAACAATTGGTGATCGGACACTTTTCAGCCCGTTATGAAGATGAATCTGTTTTACTTCATGAAGCGTCCGCCATTTTTCCACAAACCATTTTAGCGAAAGAAAATTTGTGTATTGACGTTGATGGAGGAACTGTCTATGAAAAGTAGTCGACTGCTTTGGGGAGTAATCATCCTGCTCTTTGGTTGCCTGGCAGCCTGTAAAAAAGAGAAACCTCAATCTCCGATACCGGATTCTTTGTCTTCCCTCCAGGAACTGTTCTATCCTGCTTATCAAATAAATGCAGACAGCATTCATCAGATGATTCGTATTGGCCTGAACGAAAATCCGGTAACTCCCTGGGATTCGGTTTTGCTGGCACATTATCAGGAAAAGGATGAATTCTTTTGGCTGAACGATTCTCTCATATCCGATAAACCTGCCGTACAGGTGGCAGACTCGATGTTATTCTGGTTAGGAAACATTTCACAACATGGAGTTAATCCGAATCTGTATCCTGTCGATAGCATCCGTGAGGAATTGCAACAGATACGAACCTTGAAACTGCGTGAAGGGAAAACGATGAACCGTCTGCTGGCAGACGTGGAGTATCAGTTAACAGCCGCCTATCTTTCGTATGTGTGTCAATTGAAATTCGGATTCTTGCCTCCGGAGCGCAGATGGAATGATTCGATCGACCACATTCCTTTAAAACAATGTGACGTGAAGTTTGCAATGGCCGCTCTCGACTCTTTGCGTGCAAATCCTAACGCCGCTTTTCACCGGGCGCAACCCGCTTCCCCGCTTTATCATAAGATGCAGGAAGAGCTGGTTCGTGTGAATGGCTGGGGAGTGACAGATACTACGGATTATTATCGCGACCGCCTATTGGTAAACATGGAGCGGGCACGTTGGCAATATGCATTGGATAAAGGACGAAAATATGTGATAGCTAGTGTGGCGGCATTTATGTTGCAAGCCGTCAACGAAGAAACAGACTCTATCTTGGAGATGCGTATTTGTGTAGGGACTGTGAAGAATAAAACTCCTCTATTGTCAAGCAGGATTTATTATATGGAACTGAATCCTTACTGGAATGTGCCTCAAAGCATAATTCGGAAAGAGATCATTCCTACTTACCGCAGAGATACGACGTATTTTACCCGTAACCGCATGAAGGTATACGATAAGAATGGACTCCAGGTAGATCCCCACAGTATTAAATGGGCGAAGTATGCAGGAAGTGGCGTACCTTATACGGTGAAGCAGGACAATAAAACAGGGAACTCCTTGGGACGTATCATCTTCCGTTTTCCCAATCCTCATTCCGTATATCTGCATGACACTCCGTCACGGTGGGCTTTTACACGGAATAATCGTGCGGTGAGCCACGGTTGCGTCCGTCTTCAAAAAGCACTCGACTTCGCGTTCTTCCTGTTGAAAGAGCCGGATGAATTGTTGGAAGACCGTATTCGTATTGCAATGGATATCAAGCCGGTGAGTGAAGAGGGAAAGAAGCTGCCCATCAGTGCGGCTTATCGTGAATTGAAACATTATAGTTTGGAACAGTATATACCTTTATTTATAGATTATCAGACAGTTTATCTGTCTACCGATAATAATTTGAGGTATTGTGAGGACATTTATAAATATGATCCGTCCTTACTAGAAGCGATGAATAACCTGAATTTGAAACCATAAATAAACATACAGATACGAGAGATTATGATCCCTTATAACGAACGCGAAGTTCTGAAACTCCTTCAGGAGGAGAGTACACAGCGGAAAGGATTTGAAATGATTGTGGGGCAGTATAGCGAGCAATTGTATTGGCAAATCCGCCGGATGGTACTGTCGCATGAGGATGCGAACGATCTCCTGCAAAACACTTTCATCAAGGCATGGACGAATATCGATTATTTCCGTGCCGAGGCGAAGCTGTCGACCTGGCTCTATCGCATCGCGCTGAATGAGTGTCTTACCTTTCTGAATAAGCAGCGTGCCATGACTACCGTGGATATTGACGATCCCGAAGCAGTAGTTGTGCAAAAGCTGGAAAGTGACGCCTATTTCTCGGGCGACAAGATACAGATGTGCTTGCAAAAAGCCTTGCAGACTTTGCCCGAAAAGCAGCGTATGGTGTTCAACCTGAAATACTATCAGGAAATGAAGTACGAAGAGATGTCGGAAATCTTCGGCACGTCGGTCGGTGCACTGAAAGCATCTTATCATCATGCGGTGAAGAAAATTGAGAAGTTTTTAGAAGAAATAGATTAAACCTTTTAAATGAGACACTGTCTAATGAAAAGAGAGGAGAAAAACGTATGAAAGAAGAAGATATTTTATTGAAGAAGCTTGGAAAGGAAAATTCCTTCAAAGTGCCCGATGGTTACTTTGAGAACCTGACTTCGGAGGTAATGAATAAACTTCCTGAAAAAGAGAAAGTTGCTTTTAAGGAAGAACCTGTCAGCACATGGACAAGACTGAAACCATTGCTCTATATGGCAGCTATGTTTGTAGGGGCGGCCTTGATTATCCGGGTGGCGTCAACAGACCATAAACCTGTTACAGCGGATGATGTAGCGGTGACAGAAGTGGATACTGAAGTAGTCGTATCTGACGAAATGATTGATGTAGCAGTGGATCGTGCCATGCTCGATGATTATTCGTTATATGTTTATTTGAGTGACGCAAGTGTAGAATGATTTATAAAAACTGATTGAATACAGAAAATGAGAAAACTTATCGCATTGGTCGTTTTGTTATGTGGCTTTATGCCTGTTCTTTGGGCTGCTGATGGATGTGATCAGCATTTATCACGGGAGGAGTTCAGGGCAAAACAAAAAGCTTTCATTATCGAACAGGCTGGATTGAATAAAGAAGAAGCAGCCAAGTTCTTTCCCGTTTATTTTGAACTCCAGGATAAAAAGAAGAAACTGAATGATGAGTCATGGGATTTGATGCGCAAAGGCAAGGATGATAAAACAACGGAAGCTCAATATGCAGAAATCAACGAGAAAGTAGCCAACAACCGTATTGCTGCCGACCAGCTTGATAAAACTTATTTGGGTAAGTTTAAAAAGATTCTTTCAAGCAAGAAGATTTTTCTCGTGCAACGTGCAGAGATGCGTTTTCACCGCGAAATGATAAAAGGTATGAATCGTAGCAAAGACAAGGGAGACGATTCAAAGAAGAAATAAAGAAAACAGAGCGTCCGATTCGTATGAACAGACGCTCTGTTTGAGTAAAATGGAGGCTCTGTCCGGTGGGAATAGAGCCTCTGTTTTTTTATGCCGGTAAGGAAGTTACAGTCCTTTTTTCTTTGCTTCATTCCAAATGGCATCCATCTCTTCGAGAGACATATCTTTCAGACTTTTTCCTTCCTTGATGGTGTGCTCTTCCAGATAATTGAAACGGCGGATAAACTTCTGGTTGGTAAGTTCTAGTGCATTATCGGGATTGATTTTATAAAGGCGTGCCGCATTGATTAGGCTGAACATCACGTCGCCGAATTCAGCTTCCGCTTTCTCTCTATCCATGTTGGCCACTTCCTCCTGAAATTCACCTATTTCTTCTTTCACTTTATCCCAAACCTGTTCCCGTTCTTCCCAGTCGAAGCCTACATTGCGAGCTTTGTCCTGAATACGGTAAGCCTTGATAAGCGAGGGCAGGGCAGCGGGCACACCGCTTAATACACTTTTGTTTCCATCTTTCTCTTTGAGTTTCAACTGTTCCCAATTCTCGGAAACTTGTCCGGCTGTCTCTGCTTTCACCTCTCCAAACACATGCGGATGGCGGAAAATCAGCTTATCGCACAACTTGTCGCAAACATCTTTGATGTCAAAATCTCCTGTTTCCGAGCCTATCTTGGCATAGAAAGCGACGTGCAATAATACGTCTCCCAATTCTTTGCAGATTTCTTTCTTGTCATCCCTCATCAGGGCATCGCAAAGTTCGTAAGTCTCTTCTATGGTGTTGGGACGCAGACTTTCATTCGTCTGTTTACGGTCCCAGGGACATTTAACACGCAGTTCGTCGAGAATGTCCAGGAAGCGTCCAAAGGCTTCCATCTGTTCTTGTCTGGTATGTGACATAAATCTATCTATTTAATTCATTTTTTTCCATTCCTGGTAAGAAATCAATAACCCTACTACTTCCGAGTAGTTCTGGCGGCCACTTTCTATCTTGTTTCCTTTCAGGTAAAGATCGTATATCCAATCCTGTACGGCTCCCACTACCGGGCTATACTTGGCAGCCCAATAGGCTTGATTATTCTTGGCTAATTCAATAATTTCCGGTCGGATGCGTTGAAAGAGTTTTGCATATTCTTCTTCTGAAAGTAATCTTTTTGCATTCCCCAGTACATGCCCCAGTACAGAGAAATATCCGGAGAAACGGATACCCATTGCCTGTGAACGGGTACAAACCTGATAGGCATAGAAATTGGCTTCCGCTTCGCTGGTGATACCTAACAAGTGGGCTAGTTCATGAGCATAAGTGGCGGGGTAGTTAGCGGGAAGCAAATCTCCGTTAAGGGTGAATTCGCAGAAGAAAGGCCCCATGCTACCGGTTACTCCTACCATGGAAATGAACGGAGTAAACAACATGGTCTTTACTCTCGGATGATCGTGTGGAGGTCGGTGCACGCCCAAGCTATCACTTAACTGATTATAGATTCGTACGGTTTCTTCCTGTATCAAATCCTGGTTGATACTATTTACAGGGGTGTACGAACGATTTAATTGGGTGATATAGTCGTCAACGAACTCCTGAAAATTTTCGGGAGTGTAGGCTGTATATGGGATTTCGGTTCGTTGGTAAAAGTTCTTTTGAGAATAATTCAGTCCCCAAGCCAGATAGAACCATACATAAATCCACAACAGATATTCGCCGTCACGCAATAAAATTTTCTTCCAAGACAACTTTTTGCGGAGACGGGCATAAATAGGATAAATAATCACACCCGCGATACTAAGGAAGATAAATAAGTCTCCTATCGCAAAAGGAAATAAATTGGAAAAAAACGACAAAACGTAAGAGATAAAAGGATAGATTGTTTGCGAATAGATTGTTGCCAGAGCAGGAATCCATTGCGTTAGCCACACTAGGATTAAGATTGCTCCTAAGGCTAAATATCTTACATTTGGCTTCTTTTTCATCATTTGTTTAATATCAGTCAACAAAAATATGCATTAAATAGACGTCGCGCGAAAAAATACCTCTATATTTGCAAAAAATCTGTTAACAATGGCTTTATAACTTGTATAATAGGGAAAGTCATTCAACATAAACCGGATAAAAGATGGCTACATCAGAAGAAATTGAAAAGTATTGCCGGAATTGCGTATCACGTGATTTCGTGAATGGTAAAGGTCTTGTTTGTAAGCGCACCAGAGAACTTCCTGCTTTTGAAGAAGAATGTGAAAGTTTTGAGAAAGATGAAGAGCTGGAAAGATTAGCCCCTCCCAAGCCGGAAGACTTCCCGGTATCTATGACAGAAGAAGAAATGCTTGCCGAAGAGAATCTTTCCAAAGGAGTACTGTACGCAGTCGCTGCCTGTATTGTGGGTGCGGTGGCATGGGGACTGATATCTGTTTCTACGGGTCGTCAGATTGGATTTATGCCCATTGCTATCGGATTTATGGTTGGCTTTGCCATGCGGAAAGGGAAAGGAATACGTCCCATTTTCGGAATTATCGGTGCGGCATTATCCCTGATTAGTTGTGTCCTGGGTGATTTCTTTTCCATTATCGGGTATATTTCCCAGGATTATGATATGTCCTATTTCGACGTTCTGGTAAGTGTGGACTATGGAGAAATATTCTCTATTATGCTGGAAAATGTGATGTCAATGACTGCTTTATTCTACGGATTCGCTCTTTATGAGGGGTATAAATTCTCTTTCCGTGCACAGAAACACCCCGAGGGTGGTAAGATTTGAATTTAAATTATTAATTTTGCACCCGTTATTTTTAGAATATACATTATCATATATACATAAAACAATATGGAATTAGCAAGTAAGTACAATCCCGCTGACGTGGAGGGAAAATGGTACCAGTATTGGCTGGACCATCATTTATTCAGTTCGAAACCCGATGGCCGTGAACCTTACACCATCGTCATTCCGCCCCCGAACGTCACCGGTGTGTTGCACATGGGACACATGCTTAATAATACCATTCAGGATATTTTAGTTCGTCGTGCCCGTATGGAAGGCAAGAATGCCTGCTGGGTACCGGGAACTGACCATGCTTCTATTGCTACTGAAGCTAAAGTAGTAAACAAACTTGCTGCTCAAGGCATCAAGAAAACCGACCTGACTCGTGACGAATTCCTGAAACATGCTTGGGATTGGACAGACGAACACGGAGGTATCATCCTGAAACAACTTCGTAAACTCGGTGCATCCTGCGACTGGGATCGTACTGCTTTCACTATGGACGAGAAACGCAGTGAAAGTGTACTGAAAGTTTTCGTAGACCTGTTCAATAAAGGATTGATCTACCGTGGTGTCCGTATGGTAAACTGGGACCCGAAGGCATTGACCGCTCTTTCTGACGAGGAAGTGATCTACAAAGAAGAGCACGGAAAACTATATTACCTCCGCTATAAAGTAGAAGGTGATCCGGAAGGACGCTATGCCGTAGTGGCAACTACCCGCCCTGAAACAATCATGGGTGACACAGCGATGTGTATCAACCCGAACGACCCGAAAAACGAATGGCTGAAAGGTAAGAAAGTGATCGTTCCGCTGGTAAACCGCGCCATCCCTGTGATTGAAGATGATTATGTAGACATCGAATTTGGTACAGGTTGCCTGAAAGTGACTCCTGCTCATGACGTAAACGACTATATGCTGGGTGAAAAGTACAACCTGCCTAGCATTGATATCTTCAACGATAACGGTACATTGAGCGAAGCTGCCGGTATGTATATCGGCATGGATCGTTTCGATGTTCGTATACAGATAGAGAAAGACCTCGAAGCTGCCGGACTGCTGGACAAGACAGAAGCCTATACAAATAAGGTAGGTTACTCGGAACGTACCAACGTAGTGATCGAACCGAAACTATCTATGCAATGGTTCCTCAAGATGCAGCATTTTGCAGACATGGCATTGCCTCCGGTAATGAACGATGAACTGAAGTTCTATCCTGCAAAATACAAGAATACCTACCGTCACTGGATGGAGAACATCAAAGACTGGTGTATCAGCCGTCAGTTGTGGTGGGGACATCGCATTCCTGCTTATTTCCTTCCGGAGGGCGGTTATGTGGTAGCTGCTACAGCAGAAGAAGCATTGGCAAAAGCGAAGGAGAAAACCGGCAATGCCGCCTTGACAATCGAAGATCTCCGTCAGGACGAAGATTGTCTGGATACCTGGTTCTCTTCCTGGTTGTGGCCTATCTCTTTGTTCGACGGAATCAACAATCCGGGTAACGAAGAAATCAACTATTACTATCCGACCAGCGACCTTGTGACAGGACCGGATATTATCTTCTTCTGGGTAGCCCGTATGATTATGGCAGGCTACGAGTACGAAGGACAGATGCCGTTTAAGAACGTTTACTTCACAGGGATCGTTCGTGATAAACTGGGACGTAAAATGTCCAAGTCACTCGGTAATTCTCCCGACCCGTTGGAGTTGATCGAGAAATACGGAGCCGATGGAGTACGTATGGGTATGATGCTTTCTGCTCCTGCCGGAAACGATATTCTTTTCGATGACGCACTTTGCGAACAGGGACGTAACTTCTGCAACAAGATATGGAATGCTTTCCGTCTGATTAAGGGCTGGACAAATGCCAAAGGTACTATTGAGATCCCTACCGATGCACATCTGGCAGTTCAGTGGTTTGACCAAAGACTGGATGCGGCAGCTGTTGAAGTGGCCGATCTCTTCTCCAAATATCGTTTGAGCGAAGCGTTGATGCTGGTTTACAAACTGTTCTGGGATGAATTCTCTTCTTGGCTGTTGGAAATCGTGAAACCTGCTTATGGACAGCCTGTTAATGGCTTTATTTATAGTATGGTTCTTAGCTCTTTCGAGCGTCTGCTTGAATTGCTGCATCCTTTTATGCCATTTATCACAGAAGAATTGTGGCAACAACTGCGTGAGCGTGAACCGGGTGAAAGTTTGATGGTTACTCAACTGTTTGAACCGGTCGGAGCAAATGAACAATTCCTGGCAGAGTTTGAAGTAGCTAAGGAAATCATCAGTAATGTCCGTAGCATCCGTTTGCAGAAAAACATTGCTCTGAAAGAAGAACTCGAATTGCAGGTTGTAGGCACTCATCCGGTAGAGAAATTGAATCCGGTGATTATCAAGATGTGTAACCTGTCTTCCGTAACAGTGGTAGAAAGCAAATCAGAAGGTGCTTCTTCTTTCATGATAGGAACGACCGAATTTGCCGTGCCATTGGGTAATATGATTGACGTGGAAGCCGAAATCGCCCGTATGGAAGCCGAATTGAAGCATAAAGAAGGATTCTTGCAGGGAGTGATGAAGAAACTTAGCAACGAGAAATTCGTCAATAATGCTCCGGCTGCCGTTCTTGAACTGGAACGTAAGAAGCAAGCCGATGCAGAGAGCATCATTAATTCTTTGAAAGAAAGTATTGCGGCTTTGAAGAAATCATAATCCTTTGATACTTAATTTTATATAATAAAGGGCATCTCAATTCGTTTTGGGATGCCTTTTTTTTGCACTAAAGAAATTAATACTATCTTTGCTTCCGCTATTTATAGAATACCACAAATGAAACAATCGTTACGGATCATTCCATTCCTCCTTGGATTATTCCTTTTTATTGAAGGATTCTTATCACCT
Source organism: Bacteroides sp. MSSM.1001136sp1_RTP21357st2_D2_RTP21359_211015 (assembly GCF_040913205.1). Classification (NCBI taxonomy): domain Bacteria; kingdom Pseudomonadati; phylum Bacteroidota; class Bacteroidia; order Bacteroidales; family Bacteroidaceae; genus Bacteroides; species Bacteroides sp. MSSM.1001136sp1_RTP21357st2_D2_RTP21359_211015. Next base: position 78,922 of record NZ_JBDFVF010000014.1, read on the forward strand.
GCGTCAGCCCGAACCGAAAATACAAATAAAGAAGTACTGGTTTTAAACTCGATTAATTTCAATCTGCCTTGGGCTAAAAACTTTTATTGGTGTCTTCATGATGCTCTTCAGAAACAAGGAGTTTCTGTGAAGGCGGAATCGCTTTCCGTACCTGCTCTGGTGAATGAGATGGAGGCGAATGCCGTAGTCACCCATTTGCGTCAGAAGTATCCGGAGCCTCCCACTGCTATCGTGATGATTGGAGATCCGGGATGGATTGTTTGCCGCGAATTATTTGATGATGTATGGAAAGAAGTTCCGGTAATCGTGACAAATGCCCGCGACCATTTACCTGCTTCTCTTGAGGTCTTATTATCTCATGCCCCGTTGACGGAAGCCAATACAGTTTCCGGCGATGAATGGAGGCGGGGATATAATATAACTATCTTGAAGCAATATTATTATGTAAAGGAGACAATCGATTTAATTTATAAACTGATACCTGATATGGAACGTCTGGCGTTTATCTCCGACGATAGGTATATCAGTGAAGAAACTCGCGGAGATGTAAAGGAAGCTGTAGAAGAGAACTTCCCGGACTTGAATCTGGATTTACTTTCCACCACTCAATTATCTACAGAAATGTTGTTGGATACTTTACGTTGTTATAAACCGAATACGGGAATCATTTATTATTCTTGGTTTGAGTCGCATAACAAAAATGATAATAACTATCTTTTTGATCATATTCAGGAAGTGATTGTCAATTTTACTCCATCTCCATTGTTTTTACTTTCTCCCGAAGACTTGTCGAATAATACTTTTGCAGGAGGATATTACGTTTCGACGGAATCGTTCTGTAAATCTTTGCTGGAAATACTTGGTCGTGTCTTGGATGGAGAACAGGCACGTGATATTCCCGGTGGGGCGGGAGGAGAAGGAAGTGCCAATCTCTGCTATCAAGTGTTGAAATCCTACAATATACCTTCTTCCCGCTATCCAGACGATGCGGTTTATGTCAATGAGCCCAAGACTTTTTTTCAACAGTATTACATTCAAATACTTTCCTGTTCATTCTTTTTGTTGATTTTGATTGTTGCTATCATATATTATATCAGCATTCTTCGGAAAGCATATAGTCGCCTGCATGAAGCAATGGAAAAAGCGGAACAGGCCAATCAATTGAAATCCGCCTTTCTGGCTAATATGAGTCATGAGATACGTACCCCCTTGAATGCCATTGTAGGATTCTCCAATATGCTTCCTCATGTAGAAAACCGTGAAGAAATGTCCGAATATGTAGAACTCATTGGAACAAATACGGATTTGTTGCTCCAGTTGATTAATGATATTCTGGATTTGTCGAAGATTGAAGCCGGTACATTCGATTTCTATCCTGCCTTGATTGATGTGAACCAGACGCTTGAAGAAATCGAGCAAAGTATGCAGCTACGTCTTCGGCACAATAATGTGACTTTCACATTTGCGGAGAGACTGTCCCAATGTACATTGTATACGGATAAGAACCGTTTGATTCAGCTGCTTGCCAATTTTGCAGTTAACGCCATCAAATTTACAGAGGTGGGTACTATCCGTATGGGATATCGTTTGCTTGATCCTGAAACGATTTATTTTTATGTGTCGGATACAGGCTGTGGAATGTCTTCTGAACAGTGTATTCATGTCTTCGAACGGTTTGTGAAGTACAATTCCTTTGTGCAAGGTACCGGACTGGGACTTTCTATCTGCCATACGATTGTAGACCGCTTGGGAGGGAAAATAGGAGTGGAGTCGAAAGAGAACAAAGGATCTACTTTCTGGTTTACCTTACCTTATCGGCAGAATTAATGCTTTACTTCTTTCCAATCTATCAGTAGATAAGTTGCTATACTCTTATTGCAAACTTCCTTTCCCTTATTGGATAAGTTGTCTTTGACCAAGAAGAAACTATAAACGCAAGTTCTGATTGTATAATTGCAAGTTGCATTTATATAACCGGAACTTGCAGTTGTATAAATGAAGCTTGCAATTATAGTTTTCTCGTAGCCAAAAAGAAGTTTGGCAGTAGGGGAATGCAAGTTTACCTCTAATACAACGGAAGTTATCTATTAGTACTTTAATAGACAGATAGTAATAGATAAGAAAATAGATGGTTGGTTTGTTTTAAGGAAATAGAATCGGTAGTAATAATGGCAGATAATCCTTTAAATCTACGCGTAGTTGCTTTAATGCTTGTTGAATACGGTAATCTACTGTTTTGGGAGATATTCCCAGAATTTCCGCTATTTCTTTATAACTCATATCCCGGAACCTATGCATCACAAAAGCTTCCCGATAACTTTCCGGCAATGTGGCGATGGCATCCTTGATGCGTTGTGTCAACTCTTCAACTTGATAAAGATCCGTATCTTGCAGCATCTCCTGCATCTCTTCATAAAATCGAGTGTCGGCACGTTGGGTGGCATCAATATGTGCAAGCTTGTTCAGAGCTTTGCGGTATATCATTTTAAAGAGGTATGAACTAAGTGAAGTTTCGATAATCAGATTTTCTCTGTTTTCCCAAATCCATAAAAGAGAGTCCTGCACAATTTCTTCCGCATCTTCCAGATCTACAAAACGATGACCATAAGCACACAGTGTCGGATAATACCTCCGAAACAGTGCGTCGAATGCCTTTTGGTCTCCCTGTTGTATGGCAGATAGTAAATAATTGTTTTCTAACAGGTGAATTTCTTTCATGTATTAGTTTGATATTTCACTGCAAATATAGCTTTTTTATAAGAAAACAAAGATTTTATGAAAAAAAATGAGATTTGGTTTAGGAAACCCACAAGTCTCCCTTGTCTTATAGTAAAAGGCAATAAAATAAGAATATGGATAAAACTGATTATAATAGAATAGAAGAACTGCTTCCCCGTTATTGTGAGGGACTGGCAACAGAAGAAGAGCGTCTGCAAGTTGAGGCGTGGATGGATGAATCGGAAGAAAACCGACGGATAGCCAAACAGATACATACTCTCTATCTTGCCACAGATACTGTTCATATCATGACGAAAGCCGACACAGAGAAAGCATTGACAAAGGTGAAAAGTAGAATGTCGGGTAACAGACAAAGGAAAACGATGTGGTGGGAATGGACACAACGTGCGGCAGCAGTTTTGTTCATCCCGCTTCTCGTTACTCTGATGGTACAACATTGGGGAGGAAGCGAACAGGAATTGGCACAAATGATGGAAGTGAAAACAAATCCCGGAATGATGACTTCTCTGACATTGCCCGATGGCACATTGGTTTTCCTGAATTCCGAATCGACCTTGAGTTATCCCTCACGCTTCGATAGCGACACGAGAAATGTAACATTGCAGGGAGAGGCTTATTTTGAAGTAGCCAAGAACCCGGAAAAGAAGTTCATAGTTTCTACTTCCCACCAATCACAGATCGAAGTACTGGGAACTCATTTTAATGTAGAGGCTTATGAAAAAGAAGACCGGATTGCAGCAACATTGGTTGAAGGAAAGATAGGTTTTATTTATTCATCTGACAATGGCTCGAAAAAGGTGCTGATGGATCCCGGACAGAAGCTGGTCTATGATACAAGAGACAGTAAAGTGCAGCTTTATGCCACCTCCGGTGAGTCGGAAATAGCTTGGAAAGAGGGAAAGATTATATTTAGAAATACTCCTCTCGAAGAGGGATTGCGAATGTTGGAGAAGCGGTATAATGTGGAATTCATTATTAAAAACGACCGTTTGAAAGGAGACTCATTTACTGGCACGTTTACTAATCAACGCCTTGAGCGTATTTTGGAATATTTCCAGCTTTCTTCTCAAATCCGTTGGCGTTATCTTGATTCGCCGGATATTAAAGATGAAAAGAGTAGAATAGAAATATATTGATTGAATAACCTTAAAAGCAAAATTACAATGAAAGGCAGACCTCCTTGAATAAAAAACATACGGGACGATATTGGCGTATCTTCCCGTATGAAAATTGGTAAATCTTTTTGATGCTTGTTTGGCGACAAGCTTAGATAAACTTTTTATTAACTTTAAGTCATTACAAATTTATGCAAAATTATTTTAGCATCCAATTTTTGTGGGTGGTAAAGTCGCTTTGGCTAACCTCAAAAAAAATCCCATTATTTATGAGACTATTGATTTTGTTCTTAGTATGTTCTATCGGACTAACTTATGCAGCCGATAGTTACGCTCAAAAGGCTTTAATCAGTATTGATGTACGTAATCAGCGGGTGGAGGACATTCTAAAAGAAATTGAAGAGCAGTCTGATTTTGATTTCTTCTTCAATAATAAGCATGTCGATTTGAATCGTCGCGTATCAGTTTCTGCTGATAAAAGCAACATTTTTAGTGTGTTGAAAGAAATCTTTTCCGGTACTAATGTGAAATATTCGGTACTGGACAAGAAGATTATACTATCTGTTGAAGCAGAGTCGCCGCAGCAGGAGAAAGTGATTGTGGTCAATGGAATTGTGACTGACCCTGCTAATGAACCTGTCATTGGTGCCAGCGTGTTGGAAAAAGGAGTAAAGGGAAATGGTACTATCACCGATCTGGATGGAAAATTTACATTGAAGATTAGTGCTGAAAGTGTGGAACTGGAGGTTTCATACATCGGTTTTCAAACACAGGCAATAAAGGTTGTTCCGGGTAAGAAATTATTAATTGTACTTAAGGAAGACACAAAGGTCTTGGATGAGGTAGTAGTGGTAGGCTATGGCACACAGACAAAGAAGACACTGACTGGTGCTGTTTCTATGATGGATATGAAAGATATTGAAGCTACTACTGTAACGACTGTTTCTCATGCTTTAGCTGGTAAAGCAGCTGGCTTGAAAGTTAATTTACAGTCAGCCCAACCGGGAGGAGGTTCCAAATTTCGTATTCGTGGTGAAGCTTCAACGGGAGCAGGAAATGAACCATTGTTTGTTATTGATGGATTTCCGGTTAGCTCCGGAAGCTCACTAGAGTCCGGTAATATCTATAAAGCCGGTACGATGGATAATGTATTAGAATCATTAAATCCGGATGATATAGAATCTATTTCGGTCTTGAAAGATGCTGCTTCTACCGCTATTTATGGAGCACGTGCAGGGCATGGTGTGATTTTGATTACTACCAAGAGAGGTAAAACTGGTAAGCCGGCTGTCTCTTATTCGGCTTCCGGTTCTGTACAGAATATTCGTGCCAATTATGATATGCTGGATGCTGCACAGTTTATGGATATGTATAACAAACAAACATACGAAAAATATTTGGTTCAGTATGGATTGGGAATTTATGAGGGATATGTAAAATCCAGTGAGACACCGACTGGTTATACTCCCGGTTATACGAATGACCAACTGAAATATGTGAACGGAACGGATTGGTTGAAAGAAGTGACTCGTTTGGGATACATGCAGCAACATAACCTTTCTATTAACGGAGGATCGGAATCTATGCGTTATATGGCTTCTATCAATTATATGGATCAGGATGGAGTTGTGAAAAACAATGGAACAAGCCGTTTCTCCATGCGATTGAACTTTGACTATGAACTAAGTAAGTATGTATCTGTAGGAATAACTTCCAGCTACTCACAGAATAAATATGATAACGTTCCTTTAGGAGATGGCGAGAATGAAAATTCCGGTATCTTGACTGCTGCTATCCGTGCAAATCCAGCTTTACCTATTTATGATGAAAATGGGGATTATTACATCGATCCCCGCCGTGCTACAACTCCCAATCCAGTTTCTTTGCTTGAGATTACAGATAAAACGACCAAGGACCGTATCATGGGATCTGCATTTATTACAGTTAAACCAGTTTCTGGATTAGAACTAAAGTTAAATTTAGGGGCTGATCGTAGGTTTCAGAAGCGTTCCAATTATTTGCCGAAAACGACATTGGAAGGAGAACGTAATCTGGGTTCAGGTTATATTAGTCAGGAAGATGCTCAAGATTACTTGATGGAATTAACGGCTAGTTATTCAAAAACATTTAAGGAACATAATTTAAAGGTACTGGGCGGATATTCTTTCCAAAAATTTACGACAGAAGGCGTTTCTGCCGGAAATACGGAATTTCTGATTGACGGTTTCTCATATCATAATCTCGGTGCGGGAGGAGCTGCAAAGCCTTCCGTTGGCTCTTGGGCTTCTAAAAACAGTTTAGGTTCTTATTTTGCCCGTTTGAATTATATGTATGCCAACCGCTATTTGTTTGAAGCAACAGTGCGTGCTGATGGGGCTTCAAATTTTGAACCGGACAATCGCTGGGGATTTTTCCCTTCTGTTGCGTTAGGATGGGTGATGAGTGAAGAAAAGTTTATGGAGAAAACACGTTCATGGTTGTCTAATTTGAAATGGCGTGTCTCTTATGGACAAACAGGTAACTCTAGTGTCGGTAACCGAGTAAAAGATGCCTATAGTGTAGGATATAGTTATGTTATAGGAGGGACGGAGAAAAAGGGGGTATATGCTTCAAAATTGGGAAATCCGTTATTGACATGGGAAACGACCAGTGAATTCAATGCTGGAGTTGACTTAGGATTCTTCAATGACCGTGTCCGGCTGACTGCCGAATATTTCAATCGCCGTATTACTGATTTGTTGGTATCCGAAAAAAAGTTGCTCTCCTATAATGAGGTGAATAAGATTGCAGCTAATGCAGGTGCTACGAAAAGCCAAGGTGTCGAAGTAACCTTGAATACCACCAATATATCAACCCGAAATTTTACATGGAATTCGACGTTAACGTTAGCTCATTATAATGATCGTTGGGATAAACGTCCGGTTGACTGGAAACCTAATTCATACGAAAAGAAAGATGATCCTATCCGGGCATGGTGGGCGTATGAATCTGAAGGTATTCTTCAAGTAGGTGAGAAGGCTCCGGCTGCATAGGCAGACCTTCTTCCGGGACAAGTCAAAATTAAAGATCAGAACAAGGATGGCGTTATTAATGATAATGACAAAATATACATGGATAATGGTGATCCCAAATTAACCTTCGGCTTTAATAATTCGTTGCGATATAAGAATCTGGATTTTACCATTTATTTCTATGGGGAAACCGGGCGTAAACGTGGCGCGTCTTATCTGGAAGACTGGACACAGGCTGCTCAAGGAGCGAATGTTTCTACGTATGTATATAATTCATTTAGCAGTCAGAATATTACGGCTACCGATCCCTCTTTCTTGTATAGTGCTTATGGTTATGGTGACTTTTATGTGAAAAACAGTTATTATATCCGTTGTGGAAATATAACTTTGGGATATACATTACCATTGAAGAAGAAATTCCTGCAAAGTTGCCGTATTTATGCAGATATAAACAATCCGTTCATAATAACTAACTGGACAGGGTTGGATCCGGAAACGGATAACGGAACCTATGCTTATCCAAATATAACTTCTTACAGTTTAGGTATTAACATTAAGTTTTAAGTCATTATGAGAAATATATTTTATAAACTTTTGTTTATTTGCGGTGCATTGCTGTCTTTGCATGGTTGTGCGTTGGAGAATGAAATATACGATGAGATTAATCCTGACATATTCCCACAGTCGGCAGAAGATGTTGATGCTCTTGTGACGGCCAGTGCTTATAATGTTTTCTGTTCCGATCAATATAATGGTATATTTGCTGTTGCTACGGGATACGTCACGTCTTCGGATATTGTCACTGACCAAATGGAATGTTCTTGGGAAGGTTGGTTGCAAAAATATAATTCTTATGAAGCGGGTTATTGGTATATAGATGGTGATGCCGGTACAATGGGCAGGGCGGTCTATCAGTTTGCCAATAGACTTTCTTCTATGATATTGACGAAGGATCGCATTAAGGATGTCGATATGGACCAAGCATTGAAAGGCCGGTATACAGCGGAATTGGAATGTGGGATAGGTTTCTTGGCCTTTTTACTTTATGACCTTTATGGAACTATCCCATTGCCGGATCTGGAAATATTGAAGAATCCGACAGCAGATAAAAAATTGCCGAGAGCTACGGAAGAAGAAATGCGTGAGTTTATTGTGACCAATTTGACTGAAGCCGCCAAGGTTCTTCCTTATTCTTATCAATCGTCTGAATATGGACGTTTCACGAAAGGGCTGGCGAATACGTTGTTGCTTAAATATTATATGCGTATAGGTGATTGGGATGGAGCAGTGAAGATCGGTGAGGAATTGACCACGAATAAAGAGTACGGCTACGCATTGGTTGATAATTACTATGATTTATTTAGTTTGACAACAGAACAGAATACAGAAGTGATTTTTGCTGCACAGGCGATTGACGGTTCTATGGAAAATAACTGGTTTGCCCATGTACTTCCGGGAGACTTTCCAACAGCGTCCGGTGTTTCAAAATGGAACGGTTTCAAAATGGCATGGCCTTTTTATCAATCTTATGATCCGAAAGACAAACGTTTGGAAAGAATCTATGGCGAATATACCAGTGATGATGGCAAAGTACATAGTTATGAGAATGACCGGATGAACGGGTCTATGGGAGAAAATCTGTATTTAGGGGCTGTTCCAATGAAATACAGTTTGGACGGTGTGAAGGGTGAAAACAATCAAACAGATCTGGTTATCTATCGTTATGCAGATGTTATCACGTTATATGCAGAGGCATTGGTACGTAAAAATAATACTGTCAGCCAAACCTCTTTAAACTATTTGAACGAGATACGGGTAAAACATGGCGGTTTGACGGCTTACCGTATGTCGGAGGTTTCTGATACCAATGTGTTTTTGGAAAAGATGTTGGAAGAACGCGGACATGAATTTTATTTCGAAGGAGTGCGGCGTCAGGATTTGATCCGTCACGGTAAATTTATTGAGAAAGCAATAGAGAAGAATCGGTTTGCTGGGCAATCGACAGAAAAAGTTGCTACAATGGCAGAGGGTAAATATAAATATGAACTATATCCTTTACCTCTTGCACTTATTACGGAAGGACAGGGAGTGATTAAGCAGAATCCCGGTTATTGATTGAGGAGTTATTAGGATATTTAACAAACTAAATTGAAGATATAGAATATGAGACAATTTAAAACAATCATACTTTTTCTGTCTGTGTTGGTCTTGAGTGCCGCCTGTCAGAAAGATAAGTATGAATTAAATATTCCGGAGGCAGGGGTAAGACTTGGATTTCCGGTTGAAGGGGCGACTTTGAATTTAAACGACGAGTCCGTTACATCTTTTACATTTTCATGGGATAAAGTATGTGAGGGAGGAAACTCGCTGGTTTTTAGTTCATCTCCTTATTTATTGGGTGATACCGTATTGATTCATGCGGGTGAAGCCAATGAATATGTAATGAGTGTACTGGATGCGGATGTACATTTTTCAGCTTTAGGAGTTGGGGGTGGAAAAACGGGTACTATTTATTGGACTGTAAAGCCGACCGATAAATTGAGTGTCGCTGCAACAGAAATTCATTCGTTTACAGTTCAACGCATCCAGACGCAATTGATTACTCCTGCGGATCAGGCTACGGCAATTTTGAATGCAGATACTCCGGAGGAAACGATATTGTTCTCCTGGCAGGTAGAAGGGGAAAATATCGACACAGAGTATCAACTGTGTTTCGGTATGGATAGTGGAATGAAAAGTGATATTGTAAAGGTAGATGCCGGAAATACAGGAGAATGTTCGTTGACACAGCAGCAGTTACAGGATCTTATCACTCAATTGCCTATTTCTTTATTTGGACAGAATACTATTTACTGGAATGCAGTCAGGAAGTCTGATGGTACTTTCATTTCACGTACTTCTCATGTGTTGAAATTTACAGGTATGTTGATCTTTACGGATATTCGTGGAGATGAAAAGATTACTTATCGTGTTGCTAAAGTGAAATATTCTACTGGTGAAGAAGTTGTTTGGCTGGCAGAAAACCTGCGTACGACTAAATACCCTGATGGAACTGACATTTCTCTGGCTAACGGCGATTATTGGAATGCTCCTTCTGACATTTCTGAAGGACTTCAAAAAGCGTATGGCAAATACTATTCTATAAAAATAGTAGATAAAATAGTGTCTGACGGATGGAAAATGCCGACTTTCGAAGATTATAAGTTGTTACTCAACGAGTCTCTGCAAACAGGTAGTGCTGACGTGTTGAAGCATCGGACATATTGGAACTGGAGCGAGTCTGTACCTGATAATGCTAATGCATGGGGAATTGGGTTGGTGCCCGGTGGTTATGTTCAATATGTGGGAGCGAATGAAAAGGTTATCAATTATAATCAAGCAGATAATAATTGTTATTTGTTGACTCGTGATCTGGCTGAACAGGTAGTCTTATTCAGTGATTATGGTATGAGAACCAAAGAAATATATAATGTGAATGCATGGGGAGGTGCTCCTGCACGCTTTATTTATATTGGAAAATAGAAACAAAATGTAAAGAAGTAACATGATGAACTTAATGAATAAAAATATGATATCTTTTATTACAGCAGTATCTTTTATGATGTGTGCTTGCACTGATACAACCGTAATTCCTGCCGGTGATTATGATAGTATGAAAGGTTCCGGCAATGGTAACTCTGATGCCGAATGGGCAGTAAGTTCTATTGAACCTTTAGCGAACCCGGATAGAGGGTATCATTTGGAATGTCGTTATTTTGCACATAATTTAGTGAATCCTTTTAATTCTAGTGAAGAATACCCGAAAGGTTTCGTTGATGATCGGGAAATAACGTATAGTTCGAAAGATGGAAGTACTAAAATTGTACAACAATATATTTATCTGACAGGATATGCCAGAAAGGATATTGATGAACAAGGTCTGGAAAATGTCCAAAAAGTATTTGACGGATTAAAGGATAAAGGATATAAAACTATCTTGCGTTTTGCCTATAACTGGTGGGGAGAGAATCAGTATAACAGTAACTGGAAAGATGAAGAAGAGGAGGAAGAGTGGATATATAGACATATTGAACAGTTAGCGCCAGTTCTACAAAAGAATATAGGTTTGATTGCCGCAATGCAGGCTGGATTCTTAGGACGTTGGGGAGAATGGCATAATACAAGTGTCTTATTAGGACCGAATGCCCAACGTGTGAAAAATGGAGTGGTAAACAAATTGCTTGCCGCCATACCGGAACCATATAATATTGAAATGCGCTATCCGAGTCATAAGAATGCTTTGACTTTGGATAACGAAACGTATCGTACGACTCGTTTGGGATATTGCAATGATTTCTTTACGGCGGGTGAACATGCTTTGGCAGCAGGAAACGATTTTGTTCCTGGTAGTGAAGAATATAACCAAGTGATGAATGAAGCTTATCAAATATACATTAGTGGAGAGATGCCTTATCCGGAAGAATCGGAGTGGGGATTATCGGATCTGATTAGCCGTACCGGAACATTGCAGATATTTCGCGATCATCATTATTCTGCGTTTGATATCACACAGAATGAAAATATCAATGTTCATTCATGGAAGAATAGTTCTGTTACTCCAAGCGAATTGACACGTAATAGAATTCTTTTCGATGAAAGCTATTTCGTGGAAGATGGTAAAAATGTAGCTCGTACGTTCTATGATTTTGTACGTGACCATTTGGGATATCGTATTAACGTGAAAAAGGTGGAACTGAATGCTGAAAACGGTAGTCTGGCTTATAAAATAGATTTGACTAATACAGGTTTTGCCACTGTGATAAATCCGAAAGAAGTTTATTTGGTTTTGATTTCAGAAGATAGTAATGAAGTCAAGGAACTGAAGAAACTGGAGGTTGATCCGAGAGACTGGCAACCATATGATGTAGCGAGAAATGATTATAAAGTGCTGACGCATACGCTTGAGGGTACTGTTGAAGTGACAGGTATTTCCGGCAAATATAAAGTAGGTATCTGGATGCCGGAAGTTGCGAGTGATTTGAAATATAACAGTAAGTATGCTGTGAAGTTTGCTTTATCCGATTTGATGACATCCTGGAATGATGAGGAGGGGAAGTATGCTGTAAATGTGATCGGTGAAGTTTCTCTCTAATCGATTTTTGATCGGATAAATTGCTAAAATAATAAATTGATCGAAAGAGGGAAGTCTTATGGTTGACGCTTCCCTCTGATATAAAAATAGTATGAGACAAATTCTTTTATTACTTTGTTTTCTTCCACTTGTATTACATGGGCAAGCAAAAATTACCCCCATTTTACCCTTGCCTGATCATGTGGAATATCAAGAAGGAACTTTTCTTTTTCCTAAAGAACTTCGTGTCTATGCAGAACAGGCTACTGCTACTTTCCAGTATATGAAGGCGGAGTTGGAGAAAAGATTTGATATCCGAGTTTTACAAATTAGGCAACAGGAAAAAGCAGATTGCATCCTGTTAAATACACATCGAAACAGTCAGTCGGAAGCATATATTCTAACCATTAAATCATCATATATAAAAATGCAGGCAGATACTGAAACTGGCCTGTTTTACGCTTTGCAATCCCTGATTCAATTGATGGACGGAACTCGGGAGCGGCCTATGCGGTTGGCCGTTCAATGTATAGAAGATATGCCACGATTCAGTTGGCGTTCCTTTATGCTGGACGAAGCTCGCTTTTTCAAAGGCGAGGAAGAGGTCTGTCGTTTGTTGGATGTGATGGCGCAATTGAAAATGAATGTTTTTCATTGGCACTTGACAGACGATCAGGGTTGGCGGATTGAAATCAAGAAATATCCGTTATTGACAAAGATTGGGAGTAAACGAAGAGATTCGCAGTCTGGTGGATTCAATAGTGAAATCTATATCGGAGAACCTCATGAAGGATTTTATACACAGGAACAGATCAAAAGGATTTTGGCTTATGCCAAAGAACGCCACATTAAAGTAGTACCGGAAATAGAAATGCCTGGGCATGCTTCAGCTGCTATTGCTTCTTATCCCTGGCTGGGGTCGTCAGATGAGAAAATCGAGGTTCCGGTTCGTTTCGGGAAACTTTATTCGGTGTACAATGTAATTGATCCGCAAGTGCAGACTTTCCTCAAAGAGGTGGTTAGTGAGGTGCTAGATTTATTTCAATGTGATGTTATTCATGTCGGAGGTGATGAAGTCCGTTTTAATCAATGGGAAGCTAACCCCATGATGGTTTCATACAAAAAGGAGAAGGGATTTACTTCGTTTATGGATATTCAGATAGAATTTACTAATTTTATGTCGCGTTTTATTCAAGAACATGGATGCAGTATGATGGGGTGGAATGAGATATTGGGCAAAAATCTGCATAAGGATGATCATATTGCTTTTGCAGATCCTAGTCAGAAGATTGCTTCCAATGTGGTTGTACAATTTTGGAAAGGTGAATTGGACGAAATGAGAAAAGCGGCAGAAAACGGTTATCGGTTAGTTAATTCATTTCATGCATATACCTATCTGGATTATAGTTATGAGGATATTCCGTTGCATAAGGCGTATGAGTTTGACCCTATACCGAAAGGGCTTCCTCAAAAATATGAGAAAAATATAATAGGTATCGGTGTACAGATGTGGGGAGAGTTTATTCCGACTGTCGAACGTATGAATGAACAACTATATCCGCGTATTGCTGCTTTGGCCGAAGTGGCATGGAGTAACCGGAAGAGTGATTACGATCATTTTCTGTCTCGTTTGATTGGTGTGAAAGAGAGATGGAGAAGTTTGGGTATACAAATCAAGGATTGAATATATGTATAGATGGATTGTGATTTGGACTTGGTTGTTGGGTAGTGCTGGAATGGGATATGCTCAGTTTCAACATGAGACACGACAAGTATTAATGAGTGGGAAACGGGTGATTCAAGTTGGAGACTCAGTTTCTGCTGACGTTACTTTTCATTGTTCTCAAAATGAAAATACCCGGAAGTATTTGCGCATAGTTGGTGGCGGACAGTTGCCCGGACGTTTTAAGGAACGGGGAGAGACACTGTTTCGTGATATGGAATATCAAATAGACGACTGTCTGGACTCATTGCAGACAAAGAGAGACCGTTATGCCCTCTGTCTGCAGTCAGAGGGAGAATCTTTTGAACAATGTGCTTATAACAGGATAGCAGGTGAACGACTTGGAGCGGGACGACTGGAAATGGAAGTATACGCCCAGTCGGAAAATCTACAACTGTTTGAGGATGGTTATGTGGGAGTAGAATTACAAGTGTATTATCCGAAACCTGGAAGAAATCCGCAGGATATTTATGATGTTCCAGATACAGTGTTGGTAACTGTTCTCCCGTCAGGTACTTATTCATATAAGAAATTTAAGTATGCTTTCACTCTTACCGAGGAACCTGCTACCGTATTGCTGAAAGTAGGAGGAAAGAGCTTTTCTGGACTTTGCTGGTTGGAGGCACCGATTATAAGATCAGCGGGAAACACCATAGATAATTTAGCTTTTACGCCTTATGATCAACGTCCGGATAAAGTTAATTATTGGGTAGGAGTTAATTTGGTAAGTAAATGTTGGCCGGTCTGGAGTCTGAAGTTTGATGGAAAAGGAATATTCAACGGAAAGGTTTTTGACCGTGCTTCTAATGTGGCAGATTTTTATATTCCATTGCCGGACAATCTTCCGGAAAAAGGGAAGATAACTCTAATATTGAAAGATGAAGCCCACAAGGGCCATGTACCTTATGAAATGATTTCGATGGAAATAATAGAGGAGAGTGCCAATGATTTTGAAATCGTTAGTTTACCACATTACGTTGCTATAGGTGATACAGCCGGAGTATTGATTGAAATCAACAAACCCGGGATAGAATTGGTCTTAACTTCTAATGGACATTATGAATGGTTGCCGCAATCACTGTATTTCACAGATACTGGCCTATATGTACTCCGTCTGCGTGCATGTGAGGTGGGTACGGATATTCCGGTTACTGTATCAGATGGAAAAGAAGAGAGAACAGTTTGTATCTCATCCATTTTACATCGTCAGGGTCAACGGGTTTATCTTTCTTCAGGAGATGAAATTTATATCGATAAGGTTCCTGCGGTGTATGATTACTTCTTTAAATGGTATTTTAAGTCACGCCTCGGTAATTGGTACCAGTTTCGTCCTTCATATCAGTGGAGTGGGTTCCGTCAGGTAGACGATAAAGTGATGTCTCGTTATTTTCAGCTGCTAAATGAGATGAGTGTGCCTTTTGCATGGCAAGTGGAAGGACGTACGTTAGCCGGTGGAGGAATAAACCCTTCTTTGTCATTGCTATATTCTCCGATGTTTAAAGGAAAGCAGGCACATGAAAATGACGGAGGTTACTATTACTGGCAGCATTTTCAGGATGAAGGCTTGTTTACGGATATACGAGCCCGTTATTTGCCGCTTGGTGGAATCTTCGCCAAACATCGACCTATCTATACGGATAAGGGCAAGTTTGTGCACTACGATCCGTATGGAGTAAAAGATATGGCAGATGGAGCAGAAACTTTTGTACGTCATTTGGCGGGTTCACGAGGGGAGAGTATACGGCATACGGGGCCGTCTACTATGTTCCGTTATCTCTTTCAGGCCGGTTATCAATGGGCTGGAGCGGAACAGATGTATGGACCGGAAGAGACAATTATGTCAGCATTGCGTGGAGCTTCCCGTGCGTATGGAAAGCAGGATTACGGTTCGCTGCATGCTATGCAATGGGGCTCGTCTCCATTCACTACCCCCGAACATGCCTTGCGTTTATATTTGTCTCTGGCTACAGCTTATATGCACGGTTCTTCACATCTGAATACAGAAGAAGCGTTGTGGACGGATGAATATGCCAATGACCGTTATTCGGAGTCTGGGAAACAACATCAATATGCTCAAAATCAGATGCTTGATTATATTGAAACTCATTCTCGTTTAGGAAAGTTGAAGACGAATATAGCTGTATTGCAAGGGCGTAATTGCTCCTGGAAGTGTTTTGGACGCACTTCTATGTGGTCACAAAAGGGTGAGAAATGGCAATTTGACAAGGTGAATGAAAGTTTTGATCTATTGCATGTGTTTTATCCGGATAATATCTTGGATGCGTGTGCTCCCGAAGGATGGTTTACTTTAACCCCTTATGGTTCCGTGGATATTTTGCCTATTGAAGCGGATGACCGGGTGATGCAGCAATATCGTGTACTTGTTTTTCTAGGATGGAATACATTTCATGCAGATGACTTTCGTAGAATCCGTCGCTTTGTAGAACAAGGAGGGACACTGGTGTTGTCTGCTGCTCACTTGAATAAGAATTTGCAGCCGGACGAAGTTCCGGCTTTTCCAGAAAATGATCAGGAGATCTGTCTGTTATTGGGAGATAATTATCGTTCATTGAAGTCTAAAACAGAAATCGACAGGGGAAAAGGACGGGTGATTTACTATCCTCAAGTTCTTTATCCATCTGAATCTGGTATTCGTGCTGACTATGAGAAAACTCTGCATGAACTGGCTGAGGCAGAAGTTGTGAATGAAGTGGCGAAAGGTTATGCTAAAGTAGACCAGAAGGTTAGTTTTACAGTTTGGGATACTCCGCTTAAGAGGACTATTTATTTTTTGAACATAGATTGGGCTTCCGGTCAGAAGATGCATCAGGCTGAATTGATGTTAGGTAATAAACATTTTTCGGTGAATGTACGTCCTTATCAGTTGGAAACGCTTCACATAGCTTGTGGACTGGCTGTTCTACCATTATCCAATACAACGGATATTCTTTCTATCGAGAAAGACGGGGAAGGGTGGATGATAATGGTACAGACAACAGGAATGGATACTTTGAGAGTCTTTAATAGTATTTCTGGAGAAGTTTTGGAATATGCGATTACGAATTCAGGAGTTTCTACTTTGAAAATAGATAACAATGATGTAACAACAGATAATTTAAATTAGAATAGAATATGCTGAAAATTTGGGTTTACATTCTTTTACTTGCAGGCCTTTTGTGTAGCTGCCAAACCGAACAGTTGCCTGTCAATACATTGGCAGATCGTGTGACGGAGGGTACTTCGAAAGATCGAATTCTTTTTCGGATGATTGCTGATGAAAACAATCCGTTAAAAGATTATTTTGAAATATCTTCTGAAGACGGTAAAGTGCTGATAACCGGAAACTCTGATTTGTCTCTGGCTACAGGGTTGAACTGGTATCTGAAATATGTAGCCGGTATTCATCTTTCCTGGAATAATCTTTCGCAGAAGTTACCGGAAGTGCTACCGCTTCCACAAGAAAAGATACGTAAGGAGACATCCATGCAGAACAGATATTATCTGAACTATTGCACCTATTCTTATTCCATGGCTTTCTGGGATTGGGAGCGTTGGGAAAAAGAAATAGATTGGATGGCAATGCATGGCATCAATATGCCTTTGAGCATCACCGGAATGGAGGTGGTCTGGTACAATTTGCTGAAACGTTTGGGATACACAACAGAAGAAGTCAATGAATTTATTTCCGGCCCGGCCTTTATGGCTTGGTGGCAAATGAATAATCTGGAGGGTTGGGGTGGACCGAATCCCGATAGCTGGTATCAGCAACAAGAAGCGCTTCAGAAGAAGATTGTAGCCCGAATGCGGGAGTTGGGTATTGAACCCGTATTCCCCGGATATGCTGGAATGGTTCCCCGTAACATTGGTGAAAAGCTAGGTTATCAGATTGCTGATCCCGGTAAATGGTGCGGATTCCCCCGTCCGGCTTTCCTTTCTACGGAAGATGAACACTTCGATTCTTTTGCCGCTATGTATTATGAGGAATTGGAGAAACTCTATGGAAAAGCCAACTATTATAGCATGGATCCATTCCATGAGGGAGGTAACACGGAAGGAGTCGACTTGGCGAAAACCGGTGCTTCTATTATGGCAGCCATGAAGAAAGCCAATACGAAGGCTGTTTGGATCATTCAGGCCTGGCAGGCGAATCCTCGGGAAGAAATGATTGCTTCTCTTAATCAGGGAGATTTGCTCGTTTTAGATTTATATAGTGAGAAACGTCCCCAATGGGGAGATCCGGATTCCATGTGGTATCGGGAAAAGGGCTTTGGCAAACACGATTGGCTTTATTGTATGTTGCTGAATTTTGGAGGTAATGTTGGTTTGCACGGCCGGATGAATCAGCTGGTGAACGGGTATTATGATGCTTGTGCACACACTAACGGGAAAACTTTGCATGGAGTAGGAGCAACCCCGGAGGGCATAGAGAATAATCCGGTGATGTTCGAACTCCTTTACGAACTTCCTTGGCGTGAAGAACGCTTTTCTTCCGATGAATGGTTGCAGGCTTACTTGAAAGCTCGTTATGGCAGAGAAGTTTCACCGGAAATAATGGAGGCTTGGCGTGCATTGGAACACACCGTTTACAATGCTCCGAAAGATTATCAGGGTGAAGGAACCATTGAGTCTTTGTTATGTGCCCGTCCGGGTTTCCATCTGGACAGAACTTCCACTTGGGGATATTCCAAACTATTTTATGCTCCCGATTCTACTGCAAAGGCAGCCCGGCTATTTACTTCCGTTGCCGACCAGTATAAAGGAAACAACAATTTTGAGTATGACTTGGTAGACATCGTACGTCAGAGTAATGCCGATAAAGGAAATGTGTTACTTGAAGAAATATCACAGAGCTATGACCGAAAGGACAAAGAGGATTTCCGCAAACAAACACAGCAATTCCTGGACTTGATATTGGCGCAAGATCGTTTGTTATCTACCCGGAAAGAATTTTCCGTTTCCTCTTGGTTGAATGCAGCTCGTTCTCTGGGAACTACAGAAGAAGAAAAGCGATTGTACGAATGGAATGCTTCCGCATTAATCACAGTCTGGGGAGATAGCATTGCTGCCAATCAAGGCGGACTACATGATTATTCGCATCGGGAATGGAGTGGACTTTTGAAAGACTTGTATTATCAGCGTTGGAAAGCCTTCTTTGAGCAGAAACAGGCGGAGCTGGATGGGAAGCCTGCAGGACAGGAAATAAACTTCTATGGGATGGAGAAAGCCTGGGCAGAGAAGAGTAAGGCACAGACATTGAAGAACTAAATAAAAGCAAGTGATATATAAGTAATATGCACGTAATATATAGCCGGGTATGAAATATTATCCGGCTATATTTGTCTTAGAACCCTTTCATAAAGAATTTCTAATTTCATTGCTAATAGGAAAATTCTTATATTTGCTGCAACTAATACTTAAACACAATAGTTGCAAATGGAATTTACAGAAGAGCAAATACTGTTGAGAGCTTTGTCACGAGGAGATGAGAAAGCTTTTGAGGTTTTGTTTATGCGTTATTTCCCGAGAGTGAAACGTTTTATATCCGGTTTGCTTCAGGATGATATAACGGCCGAGGACTTTGCACAAGATATTCTCCTCAAACTATGGCAGAAGCGTGAGGAGATGGCAAAAATCGAAAATCTGAATGCCTACCTTTATCGGACTTCCCGGAATGCTGTGTACCAGCATTTACGACATATACTTTTGGTGAATGAATATGGAGAAAAGCAACAGGAGAATCTTTCCCGTCAGCAGAATGAGGGTGCGGGAAACATCGAAGAAAATATGTTTGCCGAAGAATTACTGCTATTGATACAGCATACGGTAGAGCAAATGCCCGCCCAACGAAAAAGAATTTATGAGATGAGCCGTAAAGAAGGTAAAAACAATGATGAGATAGCGCAACTGCTTGCAATAAACAAACGGACTGTAGAAAACCATCTCACACAAGCATTGGCTGATATCCGCAAGATGCTGAAGCACTTTTATCTTTTCTAAATAAAACCACTTTCTATTGACAAAAACTCTTCTTTTATTCTCCTTTCTCAAAAAAAGTAGAAAAAATAGCTTTTAGACTGTGTGTGTATTCTATCTCGTGCATCTTATTAATAAACGGATAAAATCATGAAGAAGAAAAGCATATCAGAACTAATACATTTTTTTGTTCGCCATCCCCTGCAAAACTCCTTGCAGATGAAGTTTTGGCGTTGGCTGGTTTCTCCTGCTGATGCAGAAGATAAAGAAGAAGCTATACAGGAAGAGTGGATGAATATCATCGCTGAACCTGATGAGGCCACCCGGCGTTCATGGTATGAGGTCCGGCGTAAAGCGGGACTTGCAAATCCGGTAATAAAACCGCATTGGGAAATCAAACCACTTCTTCGCATTGCTTCTATGATATTAATCCCCTTATTTTCAGTGCTATTATCGTGGTATTATATAAATGATTATACTGATTCTTGCAAATTGGTAGAATATATTGTTCCCATGGGTGAACGGGGAGAATTGACTTTGCCGGATGGGACAAAGGTACAGATCAATTCGGAGAGCAGTATCATTTACCCGAAAAGCTTTCGAGGCGATACACGTACTGTTTATCTTTCCGGAGAGGCGAATTTTGATGTCCATAAGGATAAGAAACATCCGTTTATTGTCAAGACATCTTTGTTATCAGTTCGTGCTTTAGGTACGAAGTTTAATATACAGGCATATTCGGAAGACAGGAAAACGACTACAACTCTTGAAAATGGAAAAGTGCAAATCAATAACCTGCTGGCACCAGACAGCTGTTTTATTCTTACTCCCGGTGAACAACTTGAATACAATCACCTGACTAAGAATTATGAAAAACGAAAAATAGATGTGATGATGGCTTCCGGTTGGACACGTGGTGAATTGAATTTTGTCGATTGCCATCTGGAGGATATTCTGAACACATTGGGACGACATTATAATGTAGAAATAAAGGCAGAACCGCATTTATACACAAATGATTTATATACCATTAAGCTTAGAAAGGGCGAACCTCTTCAAGCAGCAATTCATATTGTAACAATGACCGTCGGAGGTATGGAAAGCAAGGTCACAGACAATAAGGTTGTGATACTGACAGCTGCTTCACCGGCGAATAAGAGTAAGAAAGGAGGTACCCATCCATAAAAAGGTTGGACAAAACTGATCCTTTTGTCCAACCCGAAATAAATACCGTTATCATTTAAAATTTTAGGAAATAGTGAACCTTAAATGTAGTATTCATTTAATATACAAAAGTATGAATTTTAATTCTTATTTTACTATAAAACATACCAGTAATTTGCGTATTTTATTGTTAACCTTATTCTTTATAGTCCCTTTGGGTACTATCTATGGGCAGAATCAGTTGATTACTATTGCCGGAAAAAACATAACTTTGTTGAAAGCTTTTGATGCTATTGAAAGTCAGACTCAATTAAGCATTACTTATAGTCGGACTAAAATAGATGTGAATCGGACATTGAGTGTTGATTTTAAGAAACAAAAACTCTCTATTGTTTTGGATAAGTTGCTCGCGGGAACGGGGTTTACTTACAAGATAGAAAAAGGGTATATCGTTCTGGTTCCCGTACCGGTAAAACAAGAGCAAACGGAAGCAACTTCGAAAAAGATACAAGGAGTGATTGTAGATACGAATGGAGATCCGGTGATTGGTGCCAGTATTCAGGAGAAAGGAGTGGTCGGGAAAGGTACAGTTTCTGATTTGGATGGAAAATTTAACCTGTCAGTTGCGTCAAATGCTGTATTACTGATTTCATATATCGGTTTTCAGTCTCTTGAAGTAAAGGTGGGAAATCGGACAAGCTTGTCTTTGGTATTAAAAGAAGATCATCAGTTGCTGGATGAAGTAGTCGTTATCGGTTATGGAACAATGGAGAAACGTGCTGTGACCAGCTCCATTACTTCCATATCTTCAAAAGATTTAGTGACTGGATTGGGAGGCTCTACCATTGCGACTGCTCTGAAAGGAAAAATCTCCGGTATGAATGTTTCCGAGACCTCCAGTCCGAATGCCTCTGCTAGTTTCCAGCTTCGTGGGGTAGCTTCCATCAATGCTTCTTCTTCCCCTTTGATTGTGATAGACGGAATTCCTGGTGGTGATTTGCGTTCTATCAGTCAGGAAGATATTCAATCCATTGATGTTTTGAAGGATGCCTCTGCAGGTGCTATTTACGGAACAAGGGCAGCTGGTGGTGTCATTCTCGTGACTACCAAGAAAGCGAAAGAAGGTCCTATCACATTATCATATACAGGCGAGCTGTCCACCGAACAAGTTTCCAGAAGACCACAGGTCCTGGATCGCGATGCTTTCGTGAGGTTCGGTGTAGGAACAGATTTGGGAGCGTCTACCGATTGGTACGGTGAACTTTTAAATGAGGGAGCACTTTCCCAGCGCCATGTTGTCACCCTTTCGGGAGGGGGACATACAGCCAGAATATATGCCACTATTATGGCACAGGATCAGAAAGGTATTGCGATAGGCGATAATCGTAAAGATTATTCGGGGCGTATCAATGCAAACTTTAATCTTCTCAATGACTTGCTGGAAATAGGCTTACATACAGAATATCGTGAAGCACATCGGGATCAGCGGAGCAGTAGTTCCTGTTTCGACATGGCATTGAAGATGAATCCAACGGAACATGTTTATGATAGTACTAGTGAAACAGGCTATAATGTATTGGTTGGTGGTAGTGAATATTACAATCCATTAGCGGAAGTTATGCTCAAGCAGACGGATAATGTTGATAAATGGCTCAAGGCGGATGCTACGGTAAAGCTCAATCTGCCTGCCGGATTTTCGGCACAAGCCACTCTCGGCTGGGAAGATCGCCAGTATCAACAGACGCATTATGTATCCGCATTACACAGAACGTCTTTGAATGGAAGTTATAAAGGAAAGGGATTTCACGGATATAGTAAAACAGTCAATGTTTCTTTTGAACCTACCATTAATTTCATGCGTGTTTTTGCAGATGACCATACAGTCAGTGCGGTGGCCGGATATAGCTATTGGGAAAACAATTCTGAAAATTTTGATATGTCTAACTACGATTTCCCTGTGGATGGAGTAGGAGCTTGGGATATGGGAACAGGTAGCTGGCTTTCTGACGGAAAGGCGGCTATGTCGTCCCACAAATATCCTCGTGAACGTCTTATCTCCTTCTTTGGTCGGGCGAATTATAGCTATAAAGATCGCTATATGGTTACCGGAAGTGTTCGTCATGAGGGATCTTCCAAATTTGGAAAGAATCATCGCTGGGGAACATTCTGGGCTGTATCAGGTGGATGGCGTATATCCAATGAAGCCTTTCTGCATGATGTCAGTTTTCTTGATGACCTCAAAGTACGTGTCGGTTATGGTGTGACGGGAAATAACAATTTCTCTGCAGGAGCATCCACAGCCATGTACTCCTCCAATTCAATGTGGCCTTATAACGGTACATGGATCACTTCTTATGGACCGGCTCGTAATGTCAATAATGACTTGCATTGGGAAAAGAAAGCAGAGCTTAACATCGGTTTGGATTATGCGTTTCTGAATAACCGGCTTTTTGGAAAGTTCGATATATATAAAAGAAGAGTTTCCGGAATGTTATACAATATCAGTGTACCCAATCCTCCCGCCGTTTACGAGAAAACGACCATGAATTATGGTAATCTTGAGAATACCGGATGGGAGTTTGAGATTGGCGGAGTGCCTGTTAAAACGAAAGACTTTAACTGGACAACTACCATGCGTCTATCCCATTCTTCTTCCAAAATTACCTCTTTGTGGGGGAATAATACTTACCAGGATCGTGTAGGATTCCCGTCACCGGGAACGAACGGATCAGCCGGAAGAATTGAAGCAGGAACAAAGATCGGAAGCTATTATATCTGGAAATATGCCGGTATCACGGATAATGGAAGATGGCTTCTGTATGATAAGAACGACAATGTGATTCTTAGCGATAAGAAGACCTATGATGACAAGCGGTACATCGGTAATGCTATTCCTGCATTGATGGTATCATGGGATCATACCTTCACTTACAAGAACCTCTCTTTAGGTATCAACCTGCGTAGCTGGATCGATTTCGACGTGTTTAATACCATAAATATGTACTATGGACTTTCTGAAGTAGCAGGCCAGAACGTTCTTCGCAATGCGTACATTGACAACCGGCACATCAAAGAAGTAAAGCAGCTTTGCGATTACTGGCTTGAGGACGGCACTTTCTTAAAGATAGACGCCATTAGTCTGGGATATTCTCTTAACATGAAAAAGTGGCAGAAATATATAGATAAGATTGATCTTTACCTGACCGTCCGGAATGTGGCATGTTTCACGAAATATTCAGGACTTAATCCGGAAGTGAATGTCAACGGACTGGACCCTGGTTATGAATGGTTTAATAATATTTATCCTGAAACTCGTAGATATACCGTTGGTATGAAAATCCAATTCTAATATTAAAGTACCTATAAACTAATAAAATGATATGAGACGAAATATTTTAATCATTATCTCCTTCCTCACCCTTCTGGTGTCATCCGGTTGTACAAATCTGGATGAGAAGTGGTATTCCGAAGTCACTCCGGACACTTATTTCACGTCTAAGGAAACTGTTTATTCTTTCTTGGTACGCTCTTTCACACATTGGCGTTGGTTTCACGGATTCGACCGTGCCATTCTTCAAGAATGTACAACAGATGAGATGTGTGTCACACAAAAAGGAATACATTACAATGATGTCAGATATTCCCAACTGCAGCATCACGACTGGACACCTCTTCACCCCAACAACGAAGAAACCTGGCGTGGGGTAGGCATGGGAGTGGCAATGGCTTTAGCTTGTAAGGAAGACTTATCCGGTGTGGATTATGTATCACTGGGCATGACGGAAGAATTGAAAGCAGATCATCAGATGCAACTTCAGACATTGGTTGCCTATTTTTATCTGCGGGGACTTGATTTCTATGGGGGTATGCCTATTTACCGGCGCTCTACTACCGAGGAAGTTCCACGTTCCACTGCACGCGAAACCTTTAATTATGTGGAAGAACTGTTGCTTGCCGCTATTCCCAAATTAGAGAAAAAAAGAGCAGATATGCTGGAAGAAGGCTATTTACGTCAAGGAACTGCCGCCGCCCTTCTTGCTCAATTATATTTTAATGCGGAAGTCTACATGGGAGAGAACCGTTTTGCTGAATGTGCGCAGGTCTGCCAGGATCTATTAGATGGCAAATACGGTTATTACGAATTGGAGGAAGACTGGTTCGGTCCTTTCACTTTCGACAATAATAAATCTAAGGAAGTAATGTGGTCTGTTCAGTCGCAATATGCAAAAGGCACTTTGTTTCAATGGCAGTTCGAACGCTATAATCATTATAATGCAAAGAACTATTTTGATCTAAGCGGCTATTCTTCTACTAATGGTATGCATCTTCAGCCGTCTCTTAAACCCAATGGCGATCCCTATACGGATAAGCTTGGGCGACCTTTTGCCAAATTCAACAATAAAGATCTTCGTAAAAAATTGTACTTGTATAAAGGGAATGGAAAATACGAAGGAATGTTCCTTTATGGAAAATTACAGCGTACATCAAGAAGTGGTACAGAGGTGAAGTGTACGGGACTGTACGAATATCCGGGTGAGGTTCTTGAATTTG
Source organism: Bacteroides sp. MSSM.1001136sp1_RTP21357st2_D2_RTP21359_211015 (assembly GCF_040913205.1). NCBI lineage: Bacteria > Pseudomonadati > Bacteroidota > Bacteroidia > Bacteroidales > Bacteroidaceae > Bacteroides > Bacteroides sp. MSSM.1001136sp1_RTP21357st2_D2_RTP21359_211015. The sequence goes on from NZ_JBDFVF010000014.1 coordinate 104,308, forward strand.
TCGATCAGGTGGCACAATTCAAGAAAGTGAAAGATGGAGAATATTCTTCAGTGAATGAGCTTCCCTCCAATATAAGTACCGGGGAAGAGAATTCCGGAATACGTTTGTGCAAACTACCGGTTCCCGACAATATCGACAAAACCATTGCTTTTAATCCGGATTATCCGGTTATTCGTTTTGCTGAAATCTATTATATGCTTGCTGAATGTAAATATAGAAGCGGCTATAAAAAAGAAGCAGCCAATCTTTTCAATGAAGTGCGTAAACGCAATTTCGAGAATAAAGCCGATCCTGATCCGGTGACCGAAACGAATATCGACAAGTACCGGATTCTTGATGAGTGGATGGTCGAGTTTCTGGGTGAACAGCGTCGTCGTACCGATCTTCGTCGTTGGGGGTTGTATACAACAGGTTCTTGGTGGGATCATAAACCTACTAACGACGATCATTATGAGCTTTTTCCTATTCCGGAAAAGTCAATTTCTGTCAGCAATGTCTTGAAGCAAAATCCGGGATACGGAGGCGGCAATGAAATGACTAAAGAAGAAGCCGGTATCTATAGTGTGAAGCAAATCGATTAATCAACTATTAAAGAATAATATAATGAATAGCAAGATATTTTTTTTAGGAGCCATCATGTTGCTGCCTACATTCGCAAGTTGCCAACAAGAAAAGCCTTTTCCTGATGATGCAGTAGATAAAGTGTATGAATACCTTCCGGAGTGGCAGGCAGGTTATTTGGATATTCATCAGATTAGTACCGGAAGAGGTAATGCAGCCTATCTTATTTTTCCGGATGGGACTACCATGTTATTGGATGCAGGAGATTTAGGAGTACATTCAGGCACACAGGAAATTATGAAAGCAGTGCCTAATGATTCTAAGCGGCCTGCCGAATGGATTGCTCAATATATAAAACATTTCTCATTGCCATTAAAAAATAACGGAGCACTTGATTATGCCTTGCTCACTCACTTTGATACGGACCATATCGGACAGAATGGAAAACTGGCAATCGAAAAAGTAGGACTGGATTACAAACTTACCGGAATCACTCATGTTGGTAATCTTCTCAATATTTCCACTTTGATAGATCGTGGTTATCCTACTTATGATTATCCGACAGCAGCTAAAGTCTCTGGTGCTCATATCTCAAACTATAAATTATATGTTGCCGCTCGTGACAGGGAAGGTAAAAAGAATGAGGGATTTGTAATAGGAAGCAATAGTCAGATCAAACTCTTGAAAGATCCGGGCTCTTATCCTACATTCGAAGTACGTAATATCGTGGGTAATGGTAAAATTTGGACAGGTAGCGGAACAACAGCCAAAGAGCTTGTGCCTTCTACAGCCTCTTCAAGTGAACAGTTGAACGAAAACCGTTGCAGTTGTGGAATCCGTATCACATACGGTAATTTCGATTATTTTTCGGCAGGAGATATTCTGGGCGTAGAAAAAGCACCGGAATGGTTTGATATAGAAACGCCGATAGCCAAATTACTCGGTGAGACGGATGTGGTTGTTGCCAATCATCACGCTTATTCTGATGCTATGTGCGATACCTACATTTCCCAAGTGAAACCACAAGTCTATGTAATTCCCGTATGGGATTACTATCACCCTCAACCGGCAACGTTGAGCCGGATGCTGTCTCAAACTCTTTATCCTGGTGAACGGTCGGTTTTTGCTGCCGGTATGGTAGACAGTAACAGGAGCAGACTGGGTGAAGACGGCTTGAAGATAAAGCCTGCCGGACATGTTGTTACGCGTGTTTATCCGGGTGGAGAGAAGTTTCAGATCTTTGTATTAAATGATCGGAATGAAGCTTATGAGATACTATATAAAACAGGTGAGATTAAATCTAATAATTGATGAACATGAAAATTAAAGAGTCAATAGCCTGGACAGCTTTTCTGGCTGTGATGGCAATCATAATGTTTCCGTCATGCTCTGACGAACATGAAGCCGGTATATTGGAAATAACAAATAATGAGATTATTCTTCAGGCGGAAGGTGATCCGGTTCAGGTGGAGGTGAAGTCCAATACCGAGTGGCGAATTGATTTTGTAGAATCAACCTGGTTCTCTACGGATATACGTGGAGCCCAGTCATCAAGAACTTATTTCACTGTGACTTATGATGAGAATATCAGTGATTCCGAACGTTTCTGTGATATTCGTGTGTTTACGAAAGATGGTAAGACTGCGGATGTAATCAAGATAAAACAATTATCCCGTTATCCATTTATTGTTCCTGCCAGTGATAAGATGGAGCTGTTTACTAAAGGAGGTGAATATGAAATGGAAATCTCTACCAATGTGCCCGAAACGGATATCGTTATTACGCCAACGGTGAACTGGGTGCAGGAGTATAGGATAAGTGATGGAAAGCTTTATTTTAATACGGAAACAAATTCGCAATCACCCCGTACAGGAAGTATTGTGTTGAGTTATGACGATCAGTACCAGCGTAAGGTCACGGCTACCATTAATCTCTCGCAAGCATATTCTGAATATGCGAATGCGGAACTTGTCAGTTATCCAACCGTACATGGTTATGCTGTCGGTGGAATTACTAACAATGTATATGTTGAAGGAACCATCGTAGCCAATGGCACTTCGAAGAACTTCCCGAGCAATCGCTATGTCATTCAGAATGAGGCAGGAGAGACAGTTGTGTTTGAGTCCGAATCTTTAATTACGTTTGCACAATTTGCCAAAGTGTCATTGTGTCTGAAAGATGGAATGATAAGAGAAGAATCAGAGGGTAGCTTTACTTATAGACTGATTAGCGGTATCACTGCTGCCCACGTAATCAGCTCGGAACTTTCTACCTTCACAATTCCTGAAAGAACGATTGCTGAACTTACGGATAATATGGTATTTAGTCTTGTGACCCTGAAAGATGTCGAGATTGCATCTCCGGTAGGTGCATTCACTAATTTCAAGACTACTGACCCGGGAGCTGCCGATCGTAAGATTAATAAAAACTATTGGGTAGAAAAGTTCCCTGCATATTACAGATACTATCCGACCTGTATAAGAGATAAAAACGGTTCTAATACATATATGCTTACTGCGTTTGAAGCTCCTTATGCTCACGAAACACTTCCTAAAGGTTCGGGAAGCATAACAGGAATGGTGGCGAAAGTGAAACTTACAAATTTCGACATCTCTGAAAGCCGGTTATGTATTCTTCCGCTTAACAGAGAAGATATTAACATCAGTGATATAAACGAGATCACTTCTGTGCTTGTAGAATGGGATTGTAATGTACCCGATTGGAAAGAAATAGGCTCTTCTACTTTTACGGATTACCATCCTACGGGTGGCGAGGCATCGCAGGCGAATGCTCTTCTTAGCAAAGACGGAAATAAATATTTCCAGCAAACCTATGCAGACTACATTCTGGGATTCCAGGATGATTTCAGAGGAGATGTTAACCTTAACACGACCGATGGATACTATGGTCGTATGCGAGGCGGTGCTTTTAATAGTAAACCGTGGTCTACAAGTTCATATTTCTACGTAGACAAAATATCGACAGTAGGTATTTCTACATCCTTGTCTCTTCAGGTTGAAATGAATGCAAGTTGGGGAGGTGGCCCTGTTGCAGTGGTTGAATATGCTTATTCGATGAATGGTGAATGGATTAAAGTAGATAATTCAGAGTTTACCATTCTGGGACAGTTTGATAGAACGGCTGCAGGTGGACAGACGGAGAAGAACATTCCTGGTTATAAAGTCTATGACTTTAAGTTGCCGGATGCCTTATTGAACCGTGATAATATTTGCATCAGATTGCGACCGGTCAGACTCCCGGCAGGGGTATCCAGCTTCATGCCGCTTAGACTTGCTAATATCTCAATCAAATACAACAAATAATCAATAGGGAATATATATAAAATAATCGGAAGCAATAAAGGACATATCCTGATTGCTTCCGATTATCTTTTTATATGTGGATCTTGAACGATCTCTATTCAAAAAGAACGATATCTTATTTCTCCAAAAATTCTTCTTTATTTTTCCAACAAATCCTTTAAGAAGTCGTCCAACTCCTTATCCAACCCTTTCAGCAATTCATCATTCACCAGTATGGTATCGTCGTCAATCAACAGCAATTCTGCTACGGTTTCTTTCTCTTCATCTACCAAAACGAAAGAATAAGGTTTCAGAATAGTCACTTTGTCGAAATCTCCGGCATCCTTCATTCTGCAAAGAATGTTGCGAAGAGAAGGTTCCACGTTTTCAAGGAAATCATCCCCTTCATAAGTAGCCCATTCTTCGATCATGATGTTTGCCAGTTCTTCATCATCATCGTTGTAAATATTAAGTTGTCCCGATGCCTGATCCGGTTGGAGATGGATATCGGTTACAACTGTTTGTTCACAGCTACATACATATTTAGCGACTGCCTTTTGGATAGCCGATTCGATAATAGATAATGATTGTTGGCTCAATTTCATGGGTTCCTTCTTTTTATAAGTTCAAAGGTATAAAAAAAATAAGATTTGATACACAATTTCCTTAAAAATCATCATTAAATCGGCTCATTTGCAATTTTAACTTGGGTAATTGAGCATTTCTCTCCTTTAGTTCAGCTAAATACAAAGTAGTAAGATAATAATTCGGCACATCATCAATGGTAGCTTGAGGGCTATCTGTGATGTTCTTTTTATCTATTTTTTTAGCTAGTTGTTGTGCCTTTTCTGCCCATTCTTCTGCTTTAGCCAAACTATCTTTCATTTCGTAGTAAACAGCAATGTTGAGAGCTGCCCGCATTTTTTTCTTTTGGTTCTTGGTACCTTCGAAAGCCTGACGCCAAAGTTCGTATGCGTCGTCCCATGAATTTTCGCGTACATAAATGGCAGCGTCACGCATAGGAACCGAACCACCAGTATAAAGATACCGTGTTCCTTTTTTCCAAATAGGGACAATATTTTTCACCGGAACCGTTCCCGCGAATGCTGCCGCTTCTTCCAGCATCTGCTTGTCGGGAATCATGCGAGTGGCGGCTTCTATGGCTGTACCTCCAAACTCCTCCCAAAAAATGCTATCATTAGGATGGAGCGTAGTCATCGGTCTGCTACGTTCGGGAAGATAAACTTTCACCGTGGGATAAACTTTCACGTCTACCGCTCCTTGAAAGCAGTTGAACTCATCCAGATAGCGGACAGTCTTTGTTGCTTTGAGTTGTAGGTTTTCCAGCGCAATAATAAAGTCCACTCCCAAGTTAGAAGCCAGTTGACGCACTTCCTCCTGGCTCAATGTACTTTCGCGGGCCAGTTTATCATTGGCGCGTAAGGCAGAATCACAGATAACCACCTCATCGAAGTAGTTCTGCTGTGCAATTTCTTCTGCCAGTGATTCAGTGGCTGCCTTAGGATCTCCATTGGCATAAGCCGTTGCACGACTTATCAATGGTGTACCTTCTTTAATTTTTTCAGTCTCTGTTATCAGTTTATTATCCGGGGCGTCGCTGGTGTTATTCACAATAGCTACTTTCCGGAGTTGCGGAGGAAAGCTCAAGTCGGCAGGTTGCAGATAATCAATGGGGATCTGTTCCAGACTCTGACAGCTACCCAGAGTCAGCAGGAATAAAACGATGAAAACCAGTGAATAAGATTTTGCCATAGTTTTGTTCTATTTAGTAATTTGAACAAAAGTACAACTTTGGAAGAATAAAAGAAAGTCTCAAACAGTTTTTAACCGTTTGAGACTTTCTTTTATAAGTTGAATATAGAGAGACTATGCCATAAAGCACATTACCCTACAATTTCCAACCTTTAATTTTTAATTATTAATTAATCAAAGGTTCTTTCCGTGGCAGTTTTTATACTTTTTCCCGCTTCCGCATGGACAAGGATCGTTACGACCTACTGTCTTCTCTGCACGAATCGGTTCACGTTTCTGCTGTTCACGAGTATCCTGACTTGCAGCAGCCTGCTGGTTCGGATCACTCAAATTTTCTTTGTTTTCGCGATACTTGCTCATATCCTGGCGTTGTTCGGGAGCAGCCTGACGCACTTCTACACGGCGTGCAGCTGATTCATCCGGAGCTTCCTGTACAGGAATTTGTCCACGCATCAAAATAGATATAGTCTGGTTATTGATCTTGTTCACCATAGCGTCGAACAAAGTCACAGATTCCAGTTTATAAATCAATAGCGGGTCTTTCTGCTCGTAGCTTGCATTCTGTACGGAATGTTTCAGTTCGTCCAGTTCGCGCAAGTTTTCTTTCCATGCTTCGTCGATTACGTGGAGCAAGATTGATTTCTCGAACGACTTCACCACTTCTTTAGATTCCGATTCGTAAGCCGCTTTCAGGTTACAAGAGATATTATACATCCGTTTACCGTCTGTAATAGGAATCAGGATGTTTTCGTACATGTGTCCCTGGTTTTCATATACTTGTTTGATAACCGGGTTAGCGATCTGTGCCAGACGTTCAGTTTTGCGTTTGAAGTTATCCATCGCAATGTTGAAAGTCTTTTCGGCCAACTTTTCTTTTTTCTCGTTACGGAATTCTTCTTCAGTGAACGGAGTTTCCATTGCTAATGTCTGAAGCAGTTCCATTTGGCAGCCTTCATAATCATTGTTTTCGATAGCATTGGCACAACGGTCCCAGATCATGTTCACGATGTCCATACCGATACGTTCACCCATCAAAGCGTGGCGACGTTTGGTGTAAACCACTGTACGTTGCTTGTTCATTACGTCGTCATATTCCAACAGACGTTTACGAATACCGAAGTTGTTTTCTTCCACTTTCTTCTGTGCACGTTCGATGGAGTTGGAAATCATCTTGTGTTCGATCATTTCGCCTTCCTGGAAACCGAGCTTGTCCATTACACTGGCAATACGGTCAGAAGAGAACAGACGCATCAAATCGTCTTCCAGTGATACGAAGAATACAGAAGAACCCGGGTCACCCTGACGTCCTGCACGACCACGCAACTGGCGGTCTACACGACGGGATTCGTGACGTTCCGTACCGATAATTGCCAAACCGCCCGCAGCCTTCACTTCCGGACTTAACTTGATGTCGGTACCACGACCAGCCATATTGGTAGCAATGGTTACTGTTCCGCTTAAACCGGCGGTAGCAACGATGTCCGCTTCTTTCTGGTGCAGTTTGGCGTTCAATACCTTGTGCTCAATCTTACGCATGGTAAGCATCTTGCTCAACATTTCGGAGATTTCTACCGAAGTAGTACCCACCAATACCGGACGTCCTGCTTGAACCAATTTTTCGATTTCCTCGATAACAGCTTTATACTTTTCGCGTTTCGTCTTGTAAACGCGGTCGTTCATATCCTTACGGGAGATCGGACGGTTGGTCGGGATAACGACTACGTCCAATTTATAGATGTCCCAAAGTTCGCCTGCTTCCGTTTCAGCAGTACCGGTCATACCGGATAGTTTGTGATACATACGGAAGTAGTTCTGCAAAGTAATGGTAGCGAAGGTCTGTGTAGCAGCTTCCACTTTCACACGTTCCTTAGCTTCGATAGCCTGGTGCAATCCGTCAGAGTAACGACGACCTTCCATAATACGACCGGTCTGTTCGTCTACAATCTTCACCTGACCGTCGATTACTACGTATTCATCGTCTTTTTCGAACATCGTGTAAGCCTTCAACAGCTGATTGATGGTGTGTACACGTTCCGATTTGATGGCATAGTTAGTCAATAACTCATCCTTCTTTTCAAGCAGTTGCTCGTTGGTCAGATTCAGGTTTTCCAATTCTGAAAGTTGTCCGGCGATATCCGGAAGCACGAACAATGTCGGGTCTTCAGAGTTACCGGTAATCAGGTCTACACCCTTATCAGTCAGGTCTACGCTATTTAGTTTTTCGTCGATTACGAAGTACAGCGGATCAGTCACTTCATGCATACGCTTGTTGTTCTGTTCCATGTAGATCTCTTCCGTCTTGAGCATACCTGCCTTGATCCCCTGTTCACTAAGGAACTTAATCAACGGTTTGTTTTTCGGCAATGCTTTATGGCTGCGGTATAGAGCGAGGAATCCTTCTTCCACCTCTTTCTTATCGTTGGATGCGATCAGTTTTTTTGCTTCGGAAAGATATTTGGTAGCCAGTACCTTTTGTGCTTCTACCAGACGTTCCACTAGCGGACGGAGTTGCTCGAACAACTGGTCATCGCCTTTAGGTACAGGACCGGAGATAATCAACGGAGTACGTGCGTCGTCAATCAATACCGAGTCGACCTCATCGACGATGGCATAATTGTGCTGACGTTGTACAAGGTCTTTCGGGCTGATAGCCATGTTGTCACGCAGATAGTCGAAACCGAATTCGTTGTTTGTACCGAAAGTAATATCCGCCAGATACGCCTGACGACGTGCGTCGGAGTTCGGCTGATGACGGTCGATACAATCTACGCTTAAACCGTGGAACATGTAAAGAGGACCCATCCATTCGGAGTCACGTTTGGCGAGGTAATCATTCACGGTAACTACGTGTACGCCGTTTCCGGTCAATGCGTTGAGGAATACCGGGAGTGTAGCCACCAATGTTTTACCTTCACCGGTTGCCATTTCCGCAATCTTACCTTTATGCAGAACGACACCACCAAAGAGCTGTACATCGTAGTGAACCATGTTCCACAATGTATCGTTACCACCGGCTACCCAGTGATTCTGATAGATGGCCTTGTCGCCTTCGATGCGTACGAAATCTTTTGTAGCAGCCAGTTGACGGTCGAAGTCGGTAGCCGTTACGACGATTTCTTCATTTTCTGTAAAACGTTTGGCAGTAGCCTTTACGATAGAAAAAGCAACAGGCAGTACTTCGTCCAGTGCTTTTTCATATTTTTCCAGAATTTCTTTTTCTGTCTTATCGATTTGTGCGAAGACTTCTTCGCGGTCTTCCAGTTCGAGAGTTTCAATGCTTGCCTTCAACTCTTCCACCTTCGCACGTTCAGCAGTAGCCGATTCATGGATATATTTTTTGAGTTCTTCCGTTTTGGCACGGAGGGCGTCGTTGTCTAGTTTTTCAATCTCCGGGTAAGCAGCTTTGATTTTTTCCACCCAGGGCTTGATTTCTTTCATGTCTCGTGTGGATTTGTTTCCGAAAACCGAGCTTAAAAATTCATTAAATCCCATGTTATATTATTTAGTTTATTATTTATCTTTTTCTTATTGCAGGCCACATTCATCCGGATAGATTTTCTCATTCCGCACACAGATTCAAGAAAGAAATCTGTGTGAATCGATCGATTATGTGACGAATAATCTCCGCAAAGTTACATTAAAATGCTGATTTATTTATGTTTTGCTCCCTGTTTTTGTGAGTAAATTTTTACCGAAGGTCGGTAATAGGAGCAGAAGTACAGGCGTTGGGAGCCCGGATACGCATAAAATGTGCCAGTGTAGGCGCAATATGGTCAATGGTTACAGGTGTCTGGATAATGGCCGGTTTCACGGAATACCCCATGAAAATCAGCGGTGAGGGAATATAGGAATGACGTACCACCTTGTTGTCGCCGCCGTTCTCGTTGACGATAGTCCATCCGGGGAGGACGTCGATTACGAGGTCACCCGAACGTTTGCGGTGGTAGCCGTTACGTATTTTGTAGATTTCCGGAGTCCATGAACCCAGCAATAGCCGGTTAGCCGAATAGGCTTCGTTCACTCCGCTGAACTGCATCAGGAATTCTGCTGACTTTTGTTGGATCTCTGCCAGATTCAGTTCTTTCTTTTCCAATAACTTATGATTCAGATAAATCTGCTGGTTATGGTGAGCTTCCACATACTTTCCTTCGCCATATGTAGCCATCAGGTACATATTCAATAGAGCCGCACAACGGTTGAGGTAAAACTCTCCGCCGGGCACTTTGTACAATCCCGAATCAGGCGATTCGCTGTCTATATATCCGGTGGAAGTGACGAAAATAAGTACATTTTGTAGTCCTACTTTCTTATCAAGAACTTCGAGCAGGTCGGCAATGCTGCGGTCAAGACGCACGTAGGTGTCTTGTATTTCCATAGCACATTCCTGTACGGATTTGTGCGCATAGTTTCCTGCATAATAAGTGAGTGCCAATAAGTCAGTAATGTCATCCATGCCGATGGAGCTTTTGTTCAATGCTTCTTCGGCAAGCGCATTCACTTCATCATTCACAAAAGGGCTGGCGATGAAGCGGCGGTATTTATTACTGCGGTCATCATCAAATTTATATTTGAAGAGCATATCCCGCCAATCTGGCAGGAAAGTGTACATGCCCCGGGGAAATATGGGTTCCCATGTCATACCGGCAATACGGAAATCGATCGCTTGACGGTCGTTATATTGGCTTGCCCACCACGGAAACTCTCCATAATAGGTGGTTCCACTCCATTTTCCGGTGTTGGGATTGAGCCAGAAAGCAGCGTTTCCGGCATGTCCGGCTGCAAAAAGTGCGGCATCGCAATCAGGTGCAATGGCATATACGAGTCCTTTGCCTTGTGTCGCTATTTTCAGCTCGTCGGCAATGGTTGAAGTCAGAAGTTTGGTGGGGGCGACAGTCTGGTCGGTGTAATACCCCATAAATGCCGTGTCGTCTGTGCTGTTGACGGGGCGAAGGGTAGAGGCATCCATCCAGCGTTGAGAAATAATTCCGTTCATGGAAGGCGTCGTACCGCTATAAATAGCCGCTATGGCAGAAGCGCGGTCTATACCGCAGAAGGTATATTCGGCATTATGGAACACTCTTCCCTCTTTCCAAAGACGTTTGAAGCCTTTCTCACCGTAGAGTGACGAAAAAGCTTCCAGATAGTCCGTACGTAATTGGTCAATCGTCAGCCCTACCACTAATTTAGGGGCGGCAGGTAGTGACTGGGCTTGTAGCCCGGTGAAAGTCAGTACGGTGATGAGGGAAGTTAGTAGTCCTTTCATTATTTCTTTTTAGATGTCACAATCAGATTGCTCGCTGAACGTATCAGCAAAACGAGTGCCAAAGGTACAACAGCAAAGTCAAATCTTTGCGGAATTACCGGAAAAAGCACTATAAAAAGTGTTAAAACCGCCAGATTCAGGGTTAAATACCAACATTTCTTCCCTTTTCGGACACAATATATAATGTATGGCAAGAAAAGAAGTTGCCCCGGATGGAATACCAGTAATAGGAAATTAGAGCTGACTGCCGGGTGTTGGGAGAAGAGTGCGAGAAATGCAAGGACGCATCCCACAATACCTGCTATACCAAAAAGGAAGAGGTCGATTCCCCATAATCCGGTTCTCCGGCGGATTCCATAGATTGTGGCGGCGGCTGTCAGTATGAATAAGAGTAAGGAGCATTGAAGCGGAGTAGGCATCCAGTCGCTTTCATCCGGTTCGGGAGTGGCATCAACAACCAGTTCGTTGGCCGTTATGAGTGGGCGCTGGATAGAATCGCCTTTAATTTGTGCACCATCGAAAGCATCCATCAGGTAGAATGGGGCAAACATCATCTGACGTTGTGTGATGGGCTGGTCGGCTTCACTTCCGATACAGAGATCAATGCCGAAACGTGCCCACGGATGTCCTTTGCAATACTGATGTACAATGTCGCGGAAAGTGAGGGAGCCATCCTGTGGTTCTGCGGGATAAATCACTTTTCCTGCAATGCTTTCTTCTATCTTGTCCCGGGGGCGGGTAGCACAATTGTCGTAAAAGAAATTATAACGGTATACCCGGTTTTCCGGACGATAATTTTCTTGTAATAACCGGATTAGTTCTGTCTTTTCTTCATCGGTCAGATTCAGCGTTTGCTGCCATACGCTGCGTCCGAAAAATGCGTATTCAGCTGCAAAACGTTCATAATCCGTTGCTCCCAGTTGGTAGTCTGTTTCTCCGAGCGAGAAGCGGAAGATGAAGTTGGGAGTGTTGAAACTGAACAGTCCGTAGTTGAATACAATGTCAATCCCTTGTGAAGGATTTTCGTAACGGATGGCAGTGTGTCCGAATAGGGAATATATTTCCTCTCCGGGGGCACAAGTCAACAGGCTCAAACGGGTGGAGTCGTTGTTGTTGGCAGATGCTTGTCCGGTGGGCAGAAGCAACAGGAAGAAGGAGAGGATGGTGTATGAGAAAAACCGTTTCATTAGCTGGTTCGTTTTATTTCGGTGGCAAATATAGAAAGAATAGTTGGATTCGGGAAAACGGAGCCTCTATTTTATCAGAATAAAGGCTCTATATGGCTTAAACAGAGGCGCTGTTTTCTTTAAATGGAGCCTCTGTTTGGGTGAAATAATGTTTCTGCTTGAACGGAAAATCGGTTACAAAATAGTGGAACACTTTTTGGAACGCTGTTTTTCTCTTGTAATCTGTTGCTTATTAGTTGTTTATGATGTAATAAAAAAGGACTGCCGAACGCAAAGTGGAATACATAATAAACAATAAAAGATAATTGATCTATTTAAAAATAGATAGTTCGATTTTTTTGTTTGGGGGGATTTCTAAAATGAAAAAAGAAGATAATTCCTCTTCTATGCTTCAACTTTTCTTTTTTTACTTTACCTTTGCGCCCGCTAAAGAACCAAAAGATTTGAATTTAATAATCGACATAGGAAATACAAAGGCAAAGATTGCTTTCTTCGACGGCGGAGAAATGGTGGATGTAGTAGCTGAATCCAATCAGTCGCTGGGTTGCTTGAAAGCTCTTTGTTCTCAATATCCGGTTGAACAGGGGATTGTGGCTACTGTCATTGATCTAAACGAAAAGGTTTTAGCTGATTTGGCCGCTTTGCCGTTTCCTTTGCTCTGGCTCAATCATCAGACTCCGCTTCCGGTTGTCAACCTGTACGAAACTCCCGAAACATTGGGGTATGATCGTATGGCTGCCGTAGTGGGTGCTAATGAGCAGTTTCCTCATCGGGATATATTGGTGATTGATGCGGGAACTTGCATTACTTACGAGTTTATCGACTCAAAAGGCCAGTATCATGGCGGTAATATTTCTCCCGGTATGCAGATGCGTTTCAAGGCACTGCATCAGTTTACGGGACGTTTGCCTCTGGTAGACACCAACGGGCGCAAACTCCCGATGGGACGGGACACTGAAACGGCTATACGCGCCGGAGTGATGAAAGGGATGGAATACGAAATTTCAGGTTATATTGAGTCTATGAAGCATAAATATCCTGAACTTTTGGTTTTTTTAACGGGCGGAGATGATTTTTCTTTTGATAGCAGCGTAAAAAGTATCATCTTTGCAGATAGATTTTTAGTGTTGAAAGGATTAAATAGAATTTTAAACTATAATAATGGTAGGATTTAAACACACACTTTGTGCGCTTTTGCTCACGATGGTTACCGGAATGGCAATCGCTCAAAATAATACAAACTCTCCTTATACACGATATGGCTATGGCGACTTGTCCGATCAGAGTTTCGGGAATAGCAAGGCGATGGGGGGAATTGCTTTTGGACTTCGGGATGGAGCACAGATCAATCCGCTGAATCCTGCTTCGTATACAGCCATTGACTCGTTGACGTTTATTTTTGAAGGAGGCGTTAGTCTGCAAAATATGAATATTAGTGGTGGCGGTGTGAAACTGAACGCTAAAAACTCTAGCTTCGACTATCTGGCTATGCAATTTCGTTTGCATCCGAGGATAGCGATGAGTATCGGATTGTTGCCGTTCTCCAATGTGGGATATTCTGTATCGGATACACAGACTGCAACTGATCCGGGGACTGGTGCTACGGCTGATTATGCAAGAAATTATACCGGGGATGGAGGCTTGCATCAATTATATGCCGGATTGGGTGTGAAGGTGCTCAAAAACCTTTCGGTAGGTGTGAACGCTTCTTATTTTTGGGGAGATATAAACCGTACACGTGTTGTTTATTATCCAAGTGTATCAGGTGCTTATAATTATAATCACCAGTCGATTGCATCAGTTTCGAGTTATAAACTAGATTTTGGAGCACAATATACATTGGATATTGACAAAAAGCATTCAGTAACAATTGGAGCTGTGTATTCTCCGGAATTGAAACTGGGTAATGATTATAGTGTAACGACGCAAATGGTATCAAACTCTACGGGTACAGCTGTTTCTACTACCACCTTGAACCCGGATGCTACACTTAAAGTGCCTAATACTTTTGGCGTCGGCTTTACATATAACTATGACAAACGTTTGACTGTCGGTCTGGATTATAGTTTGCAGCAGTGGTCAAAAGCTAAGTTTGACGTAAATACAGCGGATGATGCTGTACGTGAAGATTTTAATGAAACATACACGTATTGCGACCGTCATAAAATATCAGTGGGTACGGAATATATTCCCAATTTGATTGGACGTTCCTATTTATCCCACATCAAATATCGTTTGGGAGCTTATTATACGACTCCGTATTATAAGATTGGCGGTAAAGACGCAGCCCGCGAATATGGCGTAACAGCCGGTTTCGGTCTGCCTGTGCCTCGTTCCCGTTCCATCCTTAGCATCAGTGGACAGTTTGTTCGTGTAAGTGGACAGGAATCGACCTTTGTAAACGAAAATATCTTCCGCGTTAGCATCGGATTGACGTTCAACGAACGTTGGTTCTTCAAGCGCAGAGTAGAGTAATTGGGATGAATGTAAGAAGAGAAAGAATAGACGACTATAATAATAACAACTAAAATTTAGATACAATGAAAATTAAAACGCTTGTGGCTATGTTGTTCCTTTCGGCAGGGGCAACCACTGTGGTAGCACAGGATGCGACTAACTGTAACTCGAACAGTAGTATCTCGCATGAAGCTGTGCGTGCAGGTAACTTTAAAGATGCGTATACTCCTTGGAAAGCTGTGTTGGAAAACTGCCCGACGCTTCGTTTCTATACTTTTACTGACGGATATAAAATTCTGAAAGGCTTGATGGGACAAATCAAGGATAGGAATAATCCGGAATATCAGAAATATTTTGATGAGCTGATGAATACGCATGATTTGCGTATCAAATACACAGATGAGTTCTTGGCTAAAGGTACAAAAGTGTCTTCTGCTGATGAAGCTCTGGGTATCAAAGCAGTAGATTACATCGCTTTCGCTCCGAAAATTGATGTTAATCAGGCTTATCAATGGTTGAGCCAGTCGGTAAATGCAGTAAAAGCTGAATCTGCTGCCGCTACTATCTTCTATTTCTTGCAAATGTCTTTGGATAAACTGAAAACAGATCCTAACCATAAGGAACAATTCATTCAGGATTATCTGGCTGCTTCTGAATATGCTGATGCTGCTATTGCCGCTGAAACGAACGAAGCAAAGAAGAAAAACTTGCAAGGTATCAAAGATAATCTGGTTGCTTTGTTTGTAAACAGCGGAACGGCTGATTGCGAATCACTGCAAAACATCTATGGACCGAAAGTAGAAGCTAACCAAACAGACCTGGCTTACTTGAAGAAAGTAATCGACATCATGAAAATGATGAGATGTACGGAAAGCGAAGCTTATCAACAGGCTGCTTTCTATGTGTACAAAATAGAACCTAGTGCAGATGCCGCTACCGGATGTGCTTACCAAGCATTTAAGAAAGGTGACATTGACGGTGCTGTCAAATTCTTCGACGAAGCCATTGGATTGGAAACTGACAACGTGAAGAAAGCTGAAAAAGCATACGCTGCCGCAGCAGTATTGGCTTCTGCTAAAAAACTGTCTCAAGCAAGAGCATATTGCCAGAAAGCTATCGGGTTCAATGAAAACTATGGTGCTCCATATATCCTGATTGCCAATCTGTATGCAATGAGCCCTAACTGGAGCGACGAGTCAGCTTTGAACAAGTGTACTTACTTTGCAGTAATCGACAAACTGCAACGTGCAAAACAAGTAGATCCGAGCGTAGCTGAAGAAGCTAACAGCTTGATCGGTAGATATTCTGGTCATACTCCACAAGCTAAAGACCTGTTTATGTTAGGTTACAAGCAAGGCGACCGCATCACTATCGGCGGTTGGATAGGAGAGACTACAACGATTAGATAACCGTATGTTGCGAAAACGAAGAAACCGTTTGTTGCATAAAAGCATGAGCATAACAATCACCTTCGGGGTGGTTGTTATGCTTCTTTTATTATCTTCCTGTGGCGGAAAACAGAAAGCTATGGGAGAGGCTATCACAGAACGTGATTCTCTTCCGGTGATGACTACATTGGGGGTTACTACCCTTATTTCCGATTCCGGAGTGACACGTTATAGGGTGAACACGGAAGAGTGGATGATGTACGACCGTAAAAAGCCTTCGTATTGGGCGTTTGAAAAAGGTGTGTATATGGAGCAGTTCGACTCTATCTTTAACGTAGAAGCCAGTATTAAGGCAGATACTGCCTATTATTATGACAAAGAAAGGCTTTGGAAGCTGATAGGGAATGTGGATATACAGAACCGCAAAGGAGAGCGTTTTAATACCGAACTGCTCTACTGGAATGAGGCCACTCAAAAAGTGTATTCCGACAAGTTTATACGTATCCAGCAACCGGACAGAATTATCACAGGACACGGCTTCGACTCGAACCAGCAAATGACTATATATACCATTCGTAATATTGAAGGTATTTTCTATGTGGACGAGGAAGCAAGTAGCGGTCCGCCCCAACCGGAAACAAAAGCACTGCCGGATTCAGTGAATAAAGATACTGCGAAATAGGCGAAGTCATATCATTGTACCATATCTCGTAAATCGTCTGATCGTAAATCAAAACTTATGAATATTTATATCTCTCTAATTATCACCATGGTCTTTTCCGCTTTCTTTTCAGGAGTGGAGATTGCCTTTGTGTCGGTAGACAAACTGCGTTTTGAGATGGAACGCAAGGGGGGAATTACGTCCCGCATCCTTTCTATCTTCTTCAAGAACCCGAATGAATTTATCTCTACCATGCTGGTGGGGAATAATATCGCACTAGTCATCTATGGTATTCTGATGGCACAGATTATCGGCGATAATCTGCTGGCGGGATTCATTGACAATCATTTCCTGATGGTGTTGGCGCAGACCGTTATTTCTACCCTGATTATTCTGGTGACCGGAGAGTTTTTGCCGAAAACAATCTTCAAAATCAATCCTAATCTGGTCTTGAATGTTTTTGCCATTCCGCTTATTGTTTGTTATGTGGTTCTCTATCCCATCTCCAAATTAGCCTCCGGCTTGTCTTGTATTTTCCTTCGCCTCTTTGGAATGAAGGTTAATAAGGATGCGTCCGACAGAGCTTTTGGAAAAGTCGACCTGGACTATTTCGTACAAAGCAGCATTGATAATGCCGAAAATGAAGAAGAGTTGGACACGGAAGTGAAAATCTTCCAGAACGCCCTCGACTTCTCGAACATAAAAATCCGCGACTGCATCGTTCCCCGTACCGAAGTGGTGGCTGTCGATTTGACTACCTCGCTGGACGAGCTGAAAAGCCGCTTCATAGAATCCGGAATCTCCAAGATAATCGTATATGACGGGAATATCGACAACGTAGTCGGTTATATCCATTCGTCGGAAATGTTCCGTGCCCCGAAAAACTGGCATGAGAATGTGAAACAAGTGCCGATTGTGCCCGAAACCATGTCCGCTCATAAACTGATGAAACTCTTCATGCAGCAAAAGAAAACGATTGCCGTAGTGGTGGATGAATTTGGCGGTACGTCCGGCATCGTGTCTTTGGAAGACCTCGTTGAAGAAATCTTTGGAGATATAGAAGACGAACACGATAACACTTCCTATATCAGCAAGCAGATCGACGAACGCGAGTATGTGTTGTCCGCCCGCCTGGAAATAGAAAAAGTCAATGAGACGTACGGACTCGACTTGCCCGAGTCGGATGATTATCTGACAGTAGGAGGGTTGATCCTGAACCAATATCAGAGCTTCCCGAAGTTGCATGAAGTGGTGCGGGTGGGACGTTATCAATTCAAGATAATTAAGGTCACAGCGACAAAAATAGAACTCGTGCGATTAAAAGTCTTGGAATAATGACGATAATCAAGAAATTTTTAGCCAATAAATAGATGCATATTAGCATTTTTTGTATCTTCGTGCGCTAAAACGACAAAAGAAAGAAATAATAATAAACATAAATCGTATTAATCAAAATGGCAACGTTACAAAACATTAGGTCGAAAGGACCTCTATTGGTGATTGTTATCGGCTTGGCGCTGTTTGCTTTCATTGCGGGTGACGCATGGAAGGTGATGCAGCCGCATCAGGCACATGACGTAGGTGAGGTGAACGGAGACGCTCTTTCCGCTCAAGAGTATCAGAATTTGGTAGAAGAATATACCGAAGTGGTGAAACTCATGCGTGGGGTGACCGCCTTGAATGACGAACAAACCAATCAGGTGCGCGATGAAGTATGGCGTTCCTACGTAAACAATAAACTGATCGAAAAAGAAGCAAAAGCACTGGGACTGACTGTTTCTGCTGCTGAAATCCAGGACATCCTGAAAGCAGGCGTTCATCCTTTGTTGAGACAAACTCCTTTCCAGAATCCGCAAACAGGAAACTTCGACAAGGATATGTTGAACAAGTTCCTCGTGGAATATGCCAAGATGAGCGAATCACAAATGCCGGCACAGTATGCTGAACAATACAATAACATGTATAAATACTGGTCTTTCATTCAGAAAACTCTGATCGAGAGCCGTCTGGCAGAAAAGTATCAGGCATTGGTGTCTAAAGCTCTTCTTTCCAATCCGGTGGAAGCACAGGACGCTTTCGATGCAAGAGTGAACCAGTACAACGTGTTGATGGCTGGTATTCCTTACTCTTCTGTAGTGGACTCTACAATCGTAGTGAAAGAATCGGAACTGAAAGACTTGTATAACAAGAAGAAAGAACAATTCAAGCAATATCAGGAAACTCGTGACATCAAGTACATTGATGTACAAGTGACTGCAAGTGCTGAAGACAGGGCTGCTATCCAGAAAGAAGTGGACGAAGCTACTGAACAGTTGGCTACTACTACGGAAGATTATACTTCTTTCATCCGCTCGACTGGCTCGGAAGCTCCTTATGTAGACTTGTTTTATAACAAAACAGCTTTCCCGTCAGATGTAGTTGCCCGTTTGGACTCTGCTTCGGTAGGTACTATTTATGGTCCTTACTATAACGGTGCCGACAATACAATCAACTCTTTCAAAATTGTAGCTAAAGCTGCTGCTGCCGACTCTGTCGAATTCCGTCAGATTCAGGTATACGCAGAAGATGCTTTGAAGACAAAGACCTTGGCTGACAGTATCTACAACGCGATCAAGGGTGGTGCTAACTTTGCTGATCTGGCAAAGAAATATGGTCAGACTGGTGATGCAAACTGGCTAACTTCTGCACAATATGAAGGTGCACAGATAGATGGTGATAACCTGAAATTCATCTCTGCTATCAACAATACAGGTGTGAACGAATTGGTAAACTTGCCGATGGGACAAGCAAACGTAATTCTTCAGGTAACGAACAAGAAATCTGTAAAAGACAAATATAAAGTAGCTGTTATCAAACGTGAAGTTGAGTTCAGCAAAGAAACTTATAACCGCGCTTATAATGATTTCAGCCAGTTTATCGCAGCTAATCCTAGTGTAGAAAAGATGGTAGCTAACGCTGAAGAAGCCGGTTACAGATTGCTCGACAGAATGGATTTGAGTAGCTCTGAACACAATATCGGTGGTGTAAGAGGTACAAAAGAAGCGTTGAGATGGGCGTTTGATAAAGCAAAACCGGGTGATGTTTCCGGCTTGTACGAATGTGGCGAAAGCGATCACATGATGGTAGTAGGTCTGGTAGGCATTAAGCCGGAAGGATATCGTCCGTTGAAAGCAGTACAGGATCAGTTGAGAGCTGAAATCGTAAAAGACAAGAAAGCTGAAAAGATTATGGCTGATATGAAAGCTGCCAATGCAACTTCATTCAACCAGTACAAAGAGATGACTAATGCAGTCAGCGACTCTTTGAAGATGGTTACTTTTGCAGCTCCTGCATACGTATCAGCATTGCGCAGCAGCGAACCGCTGGTAGGTGCTTATGCTTCTGCAGCTGAAGTAAATCAGTTGAGCGCTCCTATCAAAGGTAATGCCGGAGTATTTGTATTGCAGGTATACGGCAAGGACAAACTGAACGAAACATTCGACGCAAAAGCAGAAGAAGCTACGCTGACTAACATGCACGCACGTTTTGCCAGCCGTCTGATGAATGATTTGTATCTGAAAGCAAACGTAAAAGATACACGCTTCTTGTTCTTCTAAACAAGTAGCAAGTAATAGATATTAGGCACGGATTACACGGATTTACGCGGTTTAAACTTATGAGGGAACCGCGAAACCCGTGTAATCCGTGCCTTTTTTGTGGTCGTTTTTTTGTTTATGGTCTTTGTTATCTGATTAAATTTCCATATCTTGCCAATCTTTATCAATTGGCTTTGCGAAATACTTCATTAACTAATACGAATCTATATTATGACTAAACAACTAGCCCAGTATTCAGTTCCCGCTGAAAATTCACGTGTTATCCGTGTATTCCTTTCGTCAACGTTCAGAGACATGGAGATGGAACGTTCTGCATTAGTCAAACTCTTTAAGGGTTTGCAAGTGAAGGCTGCCAGCCGTGGTGCCACCATTTCATTGGTTGATTTGCGTTGGGGAATCACAGAAGAAGATGCGAAAAGCGGCAAGGTTGTTGAAATATGCCTGAAAGAGATCGTTAACTCCCGGCCTTTCTTCATTGGTATGGTAGGCGACCGCTATGGATGGTGTCCCAGTTATGAAGATTTATCTCAAACTCTCAATGACAGCTTGGAATATCGTTGGATAGAAGATGACTTGAATCACCATTTGAGTGTGACGGAAATTGAAATGCAGTTTGGTGTACTGCGCAATCCCAATCCGTTACATGCCTATTTTTATATAAAACAGTCGGCAGATGATAATCTGTCTTGCCCTGAAGAGGAGTCTCTTAAATTGAAACGTCTGAAAGAGAGTATTTTGCAACAGGATCGTTATCCTGTGCAGGAGTATGATTCGCCCGATCAGTTGTGTAACTTTGTGGAAGCTGCTTTTACGGAATTGCTTGAACGGGAGTTTCCGGATGTACTGACCGTTGAAGATAATCAAGCATTGCAAGAACAACTGACGCGCAATGAACTCTTATTCAACTATCACCCAATACCTGAAGCAGATCAGGCGTTTGCTGATTTTTTGGCGGCGGATGAACAACGGTGCCTGGTGGTAACGGGCGGTTGCGGTCTTGGCAAGAGCGCTTTGTTGGCTCATTGGAGCGATTTGGTGAACAATGATATGCCGATGACTCCCATCTATCATCGCTTGGATAGTACTACATTGTCTTCTTATCCGGAAACGTTGGCGAGAATGTTAGCTTCCAAATGCCAGAACGCACTCAAGCATCAATCTTTGGGTGAAGAAAATTTGTTCGCGGCGGAAGTTTCAAAAGAACTGGACTCGACCCAAAGCACTGCCAAATCCATCATGGACGCCGTGAAAAACTCGGTTTTGATGGGAGATGCTGGCTTGAACACTTTTTCAGGGAACACACTTCGAAACCTCAAGGAGATTGAAGAAGATTTGAATTCTATCCAAAAGTTCAGTCAGTTGTGGAGTGCGTTGGGTGCATCAAGATATCCTATCATTTTGCTGATTGATGACATCAGTTATCTGAATCCGACTGAAGCATCCCTGTTTTCTTTATTTGCATCTATTCCCCCGAATGTGAAAGTCGTGTTGAGCTTTTCGGCGTCATCCACTGCTTACCTGCCCTTTGTTCAGAATGGCTACGCTCATTTCCAGTTGAATGGCTTTTCACAGGCGGATGCCAAGTCGTTCTCAAAGCAATATTTGTCTACTTACTCCAAGGCTTTGTCTGCACAGCAGGAAGATATTCTTGCTTCGTGGGTGCTGGCTAAACAACCGCGCTGTTTAAGTGTATTGCTCAACGAGCTGGTTTCGTTCGGTCAGTACGATGCTCTCAATGAATATATGCGTGGATATTGCCGGCTCAATGAGGTTGGGCAATTCTATGACAGTGTGCTACGGCGTTTGTCGGCTGATTATGGTTCCGAAGAGATTGGAAGAACGCTTCTGATGCTTTCACTTACTTTAGAAGGATTTACCGAAGATGAAGTGAAGAGCATGGCAGACATTAATCAGATACTTTGGTCGCAGTTGAGAGTGGAAATGAGCAGCTGGCTCACCAACAAAGGAGGACGATATTGCATTGGTGATACACAAATGGTAGAGGCGATCGAACGCTATTTCGCTCAAGATGACGAATGTATAGATGATAGTCGCCATGAAATTATTTCCGCTCTGCTGGATGAGGAAGAGATCCTTTCCCATCCGTTGACTTTTGCCGATTATAACTATCGCATGAAACAGTTCTGCTACCATGATTCGTATCGCTATAAAGTGGAGATTACCTATCAATGCTATAAGATGCAAGAATGGGATATATTGAAGGATTGGATTTGTGATGTGGAGATTTTCGAGATTCTGTATCGTACGAATCGTTCTCTGTTGGAAGATAGCTGGAAGGCGATCATGAACGACAATCCTGAAGTTACGCCTGAAGTCTATGCCGAATTGGACTTTGATGAGATCGATTCTTTTTTAATTCCTGTCATTGCTAATGATATGGCTACTTTCTTGAGCAGTTCTTTCCATCTGACGAAGGCGGCAGCTGCTGTGAGTGAGAAGAGTATGGAAGGTGCTGCCATGCCACTCATTGCCAAGTCGGTATTGAAGATGAATGAGGGATGTCGGTATGCCCGTAATGAAGAATACGAAACGGCATGCGACTGTTTCCTGAAAGCATTGGTGATGCAGGAAAACATAGTACCGACTCCGGAACTGGAGATTGCCAACACCTGTCGAAATCTAGCTTTGGCATATTACTACAATGAGCAATACAATGAAGCGGCGATCTATTTGAATAGGGCGCTTGATTATCATGCGGCTTCTGCTGACGAGAAGAGTCAGGCAGAAGTCATTGAACTTTCCGAATATCTGGCTTATTGTGATTACTATAAGGATGAGGAAGAGAGTGCTGCCGAGAAATTCCGGAAAGTAGCTGAAATGCACGAGTCATTGAATGGCAGACTGTCCGGTGGAGTGGCTAAATGTTTGCGTATGCAGGGTAAATGTCTTTATTATATCAAACGATACGATGAAGCATGGATGCTGATGAATCAGGCGTTGGACATTGCTATACAGATAGATAGCAAAAAACAGATCGTCGCTTGTCATAAACAGTTGTATTATCTGTGCAGGGAATTCAAACGGATGATGAATGAACGTGGCGATGAGCAGGCATCTACTTTATTCTTCCGTGAGTCTCTTCTGCATGAAATGTATTTCAGCGAAAAACCGCGTCTGGCGGAACTGACTGTCCGCTATGAAGCATTGAGATGTGATATTATGCAGCAGTATTACATGAATAAAGACTATGATAACGTGATTCGTATTGCAACGTCTTTGGATTTTCACGATGATACTGACCCTAATGCTTCCTGTCTGGTATATTATTACAAAGCACAGGCTTATGTGAAGTTGGAGAATTATCCAATGGCGAAAGAGGCTTTCTTCAGAGAGTTCGAACTGCGAAAGAAGTATTTGGGATGGGAGGAAGAAGATACGATTCTGGCTTGTCAGAACTTAGGGGTTTTGCACAGCTTTTGTAATGAACGGGAAGAGGCGCTGGCTTGTTTCCGTGAGGCGTACGGTCATGAAGTGAAAAAGAATGGCGAGGATTCTGAAATGGCGCAAAAGCTACTTCAATATATCAGCGTGGTTGAATCATAACGGAGGCATACTTCCCTTTTTTGTTAACTTTTACATTCCTGCTATACGGAAATCGACTTTATTTCCTTACATTTGCAGATATAAACTATCAACAGAAAGAAGAATGTCTAAATATCCCCTTTTAGGAATGACTCTTGTAGAGCTTCAATCATTGACAAAAAGACTGGGTATGCCCGGCTTTGCTGCCAAGCAGATTGCATCCTGGCTTTACGAAAAGAAGGTAGCCTCGATTGATGATATGACTAATTTGTCATTGAAACACCGGGAGTTGCTCAAGCAGAACTATGAGGTGGGAGCGGAAGCTCCGGTAGATGAAATGCGCTCTGTAGATGGTACGGTGAAGTATCTTTATAAAGTGGGTGAGAACCATTTTGTAGAGTCGGTTTATATACCGGATGATGACCGGGCAACGTTGTGCGTGTCGTCACAAGTAGGTTGCAAGATGAACTGTAAGTTCTGTATGACCGGTAAACAGGGGTATACGGCTAACCTGACCGCCAGCCAGATCATAAACCAGATTCATTCGCTGCCGGAACGGGACAAACTGACTAATGTCGTAATGATGGGAATGGGCGAGCCGCTCGATAACCTGGATGAGGTATTGAAAGCATTGGAACTACTGACCGCTACCTACGGTTACGCATGGAGTCCGAAGCGTATCACGCTTTCTACTGTCGGGTTACGGAAAGGATTGCAGCGTTTTATCGAAGAAAATGACTGCCACCTTGCCATCAGCCTTCACTCTCCGCTGACCGTTCAGCGTGCTGAATTAATGCCGGCGGAAAAGGCGTTTTCAATCACCGAAATGGTGGAACTGTTAAAAAACTATGATTTTAGTAAACAACGTCGACTTTCGTTTGAATATATTGTTTTTAAAGGGCTCAATGATTCGCAGGTCTATGCCAAAGAGTTGCTGAAACTTCTTCGCGGGCTGGATTGCAGGGTGAATCTGATTCGTTTTCATGCCATACCGGGGGTAGACCTCGAGGGGGCGGATATGGATACGATGACCCGTTTTCGTGATTATCTGACATCACACGGACTTTTCACCACTATCCGTTCATCCAGGGGCGAAGATATTTTTGCCGCTTGCGGTATGCTGTCGACAGCGAAACAGGAGAAAAATAATGAAAGTTAATATATAAAACCGAACATCATGAAAAAGTATTCTTTTATTTTATGCATCGCTTTGGTAGCCTTTGTCGTTGCATCTTGTGGTCTGAAAGGAAATCACACCTCTAGTGGTCGTGCTTACGAGCTTTTGGTTGTAGTAGATCACGGTGTTTGGGATCGTGCTGCCGGAAGGGCTTTACATGATGCGCTCGATGCTGATATGCCCGGTTTGCCGCAGTCGGAACCTTCTTTCCGGATTATGTATACTTCGCCGAAAGATTATGATTCTACGCTGAAGTTGATACGTAACATTATTATTGTAGATATACAGGATATATATACGAAAGCCTCGTTCAAATATGCGAAGGACGTATATGCCAATCCGCAGATGATATTGACTATCCAGGCTCCGAACGAAGAAGAGTTCGAGAAGTTTGTGGAAGAGAACAAAAAGACGATTGTCGACTTCTTTACCCGTGCGGAAATGAACCGTCAGATTACGTTCCTGGAAGGGAAACACAGTAATTTCATTTCGCAGAAAGTGGACAGTTTGTTCGGATGCGACATCTGGGTGGATGCCGAACTGGCTAATTCAAAGACCGGGGATGATTTCTTCTGGGCTTCTACCAACACAGGTACTGCCGACCGTAACTTTGTGATGTACTCTTATCCGTACACTGACAAGGATACGTTTACCAAAGAATATTTTGTGCACAAACGTGACTCCGTGATGAAAGCCAATATCCCCGGATTCAAGGAAGGCGTTTATATGTCGACCGATAGTTTGCTGACCGATGTCCGTCCGATCAATGTACAGAACAGCTACACAATGGAAGCACGTGGCCTGTGGCGTATGAAGGGCGACTTTATGGGTGGTCCGTATGTGTCTCATACTCGTCTGGACGAGAAAAACCAACGAATTATTACAGCAGAAATATTTGTTTATTCACCTGATAAAATGAAACGCAACCTGGTACGCCAGATGGAAGCATCTCTGTATACACTGAAACTTCCGAATGAAGTTCAGCAGAAGCAGATTCCATTGGGAGAAGCATCTAAGGAAGCGGAACAAACTAATAAATAAAAACATGGAAGATAACAAGATAAGGATAGGTATCACCCAAGGAGATATTAACGGGGTGGGCTATGAGGTGATTCTTAAGACATTTTCCGACCCTACGATGTTGGAACTATGTACTCCGATTATTTATGGCTCACCGAAAGTAGCGGCTTATCATCGCAAAGCGCTGGATATACAGACCAATTTCAGCATTGTCAACTCTGCTACCGAAGCGGGGTACAACCGTTTGAGCGTGGTGAACTGTACGGATGATGAGGTGAAAGTGGAATTTTCCAAACCCGATCCCGAAGCCGGTAAAGCTGCGCTGGGGGCTTTGGAACGTGCCATCGAAGAATATCGCGAAGGGTTGATAGATGTTATCGTAACAGCTCCGATCAACAAACATACGATTCAGTCGGAAGAGTTCTCCTTCCCCGGACATACGGAATATATCGAAGAACGTCTGGGCAATGGTGATAAGTCATTGATGATTTTGATGAAGAATGACTTCCGGGTGGCTTTGGTGACGACACATATCCCTGTCAGAGAGATCGCGACTACGATTACCAAAGAACTGATTCAGGAGAAACTGATGATATTCCATCGTTGTCTGAAACAGGATTTCGGTATCGGCGCTCCGCGTATTGCGGTGCTCTCTCTCAATCCTCATGCCGGAGACGGTGGTTTGTTGGGAATGGAAGAGCAGGAAGTGATTATCCCTGCCATGAAAGAAATGGAAGAGAAAGGAATCCTTTGCTACGGTCCTTATGCGGCCGACGGCTTTATGGGTTCGGGCAATTATACTCATTTTGACGGTATCCTGGCGATGTATCACGATCAGGGGCTGGCTCCGTTCAAGGCCTTGGCTATGGAAGACGGGGTGAACTATACGGCAGGCCTGCCGGTAGTACGTACTTCTCCGGCTCATGGAACGGCATACGATATTGCAGGCAAGGGATTGGCTTGTGAAGATTCTTTCCGTCAGGCAATCTATGTTGCCATCGATGTGTTCCGTAATCGTCAGCGGGAAAAAGTGGCTCGTGCCAATCCGTTGCGTAAACAGTATTACGAGAAACGTGACGATAGTGATAAACTGAAGCTGGATACAGTAGACGAAGATTAAAAACGAGTGATGACGAGAGCAGAGATACAACAAGTGAAACAGCGTTTCGGTATTATTGGAAATACTGAAGCATTGTCGCGCGCCATAGATGTTGCCATTCAGGTAGCTCCTACCGATTTGTCTGTGCTGATTACCGGAGAAAGTGGAGTCGGAAAAGAAAGTTTTCCGCAGATTATTCATCAATATAGCCGGAGGAAGCACGGACAGTATATTGCTGTCAACTGTGGTGCTATTCCGGAGGGCACGATTGATTCCGAACTGTTCGGGCATGAGAAGGGTGCGTTTACCGGTGCGATTGGCGAACGGAAAGGGTACTTTGGCGAAGCCGACGGTGGTACTATTTTCCTTGATGAAGTAGGGGAGTTGCCGATGTCTACCCAGGCACGTTTGCTCCGTGTACTGGAGAGTGGCGAGTTTATGAAAGTAGGTTCGTCCAAAGTACAAAAAACGGATGTGCGTGTGGTGGCAGCTACAAACGTCAATCTGACGCAAGCGATTGCAGAAGGACGTTTCCGTGAAGATTTATATTACCGGTTGAATACGGTGCCTATCCAGATACCGCCTTTGCGTGAACGTGGTGACGATGTACTTTTGTTGTTCCGTAAGTTTTCCGCAGACTTTGCAGAGAAATACCGGATGCCTGTTATTCAGTTGACGGAGGATGCGAAGAAAGAGTTGTTGGCTTACCCGTGGCCCGGAAACGTGCGTCAGTTGAAGAACATCACCGAGCAAATATCTATCATTGAAACCAACAGGGAGATTTCTGCTGCTATCTTGCAGAATTATCTTCCCGCACAAAATACGCAACGTCTTCCCGCGCTGATGGGAACGCGTGAGAGTAAAAGCTTTGAGAGCGAACGGGAGATTCTTTATTCTGTTCTGTTTGATATGCGCCAGGAAGTGGCGGAGCTGAAGAAGATGGTGCACAACCTGATGGCGGAACGTGCCGGACAGGTGGGGCAGGTAGGACAAGTGGGAACGGTGGTTACTACTCCGGTAGTGACGACACACCAGCCTTCGGTACCTGCGATCATTCATACCATGCAGCCTGCGGTTTGCAAGGATGACGATGACATACAAGACACGGAAGAATATGTAGAAGAACCTCCTTTGTCACTGGACGAAGTGGAAAAAGAAATGATACGCAAAGCACTTGAAAGGCATCACGGAAAGCGGAAGAGTGCGGCCAAGGACTTGAATATTTCCGAGCGTACACTTTATAGAAAAATAAAAGAATATGAATTGGATTAAGAAAATAATACGCCCTTTGCTACTGTTCGGCTTGCCGTTGGTAGTCATTGCGTGCACTGTTTCCTATAAGTTTAACGGATCGTCTATCAATTATGATAAGGTAAAGACCATTTCGATAGCCGACTTCCCGATCAAGTCGGAGTATGTATATGCTCCGTTGGCAACCAAATTCAATGAGGACCTGAAAGATATCTTCATTCGGCAGACCCGTCTGCAACTGCTCAAGCCGAATCAGAATGCCGACTTGCAGATTGACGGAGAAATCACAGGGTACAATCAGTACAATCAGGCAGTATCTGCCGACGGTTATTCTTCGGAGACGAAGTTGACTATCACCGTCAATGTGCGTTTTGTCAACAACACCAATCATGCCGAAGACTTTGAACAACAGTTTTCTGCGTTCCGTACCTACGACTCTACCCAGTTGTTGACTGCCGTACAGGACGGATTGATTGCTGAAATGTCTAAAGAGATCACCGATCAAATTTTTAATGCAACTGTAGCAAACTGGTAATATAAATGACTTCTGTTAACTTTCAACAATGGATTCAGCATCCCGAGACGCTGAATAGGGATACTTTGTACGAACTGCGCAATCTTCTTGCGAGGTATCCGTATTTTCAGTCACTTCGTCTGCTGTATCTGAAGAATCTGTATATTCTCCATGATATTAGTTTCGGTGGAGAACTGCGGAAAGCAGTTCTTTACATTGCAGACAGACGGCAGTTGTTCCGGTTGATTGAAGGTGACCGCTATGATGTGCAGGCACGGAAAAAGGGAGTACCTCTCACGGAGGTGCTGAAAGACGAACCGTCCGTAGACCGCACATTAGCATTGATCGACGCTTTCTTGTCCACAGTACCCGAAGAGGTGACTGCCCGGACCAGTTTCGACTATTCGATGGATTACACCTCTTTCCTTTTGGAGGAGACTCCGGCCACGGAACAGCCGGCTGAAGAAACGCCCAAACTCAAAGGCTTCGAACTGATTGACGACTTTATAGAAAAGAGCGAGAGCGACTCTCCCCTCTGCATGAAACCTTTAAGAGAAGAAATGCCATCTTCGCCAACCTCTTCGGACGAACTTACCGAAGAAGAAACGATGAAGGAAGAAGAGGAAGATGACAGCTGTTTTACGGAAACTTTGGCAAAAATCTATGTTAAACAGCAACGATATTCAAAAGCTCTTGAAATAATTAAAAAATTAAGCTTGAAATATCCAAAAAAAAATGCTTACTTTGCAGACCAAATCAGATTTTTGGAGAAATTGATTATTAACGCTAATTCAAAATAACTAAAAATGTACTTATTATTCGTTATCTTAATGGTTATTGCAGCCTTGTTGATGTGTTTCATCGTGCTGATTCAGAACTCAAAAGGAGGCGGACTTGCTTCTGGTTTCTCTTCATCTAACGCCATCATGGGCGTGCGCAAGACTACAGACTTTCTGGAAAAAGCAACATGGGGCCTGGCCATCTTTATGGTTGTAATGAGCATTGCTACTGCTTATGTAGTTCCTCGCTCTGCTGTTGCTAAAGACGCAGTGTTGGAACAGGCACAGAAAGAACAACAGACTAACCCGTATAACTTACCCGCAGGTACGGCTGCGCCGCAAACTGAAGCTCCTGCTACCAATGCACCTGCTACAGAAACTCCGGCACCGGCTACTGAAACTCCTGCTCCTGCAGCAGAGTAATTCACTCCGTCGTCAGGTAAGACTTTGGGGTAAAACCATTAATGGGAAGGTGCAGACGGATGCTGCATTTCTTTGATATTTAAGTGCGGATTACGCAGATTACACGGATTTTCAATGTTCCGCGTGGTCAGTGTAATCCGCACTTAACTTTTTCTTGTAAAAACAATCTCTTTGTGATAGAAACAAACGAGATTTAACTACCTTTGTTGGCTGTATAAGATTATTAACTACTTTTTTAAATATAACAATGACAGAACATTTGAAACAGAAATTGAATGACTCCGCCGTACTCCGATGGAGTGTTCTAGCATTGGTCGCATTTACTATGCTATGCGGCTATTTCCTCACCGACGTAATGTCTCCTCTAAAACCCATGCTTGAGAAAGAACTACTATGGGATAGTCTTGATTATGGTTTCTTCACAAGCGCTTACGGGTGGTTTAATGTATTCCTATTGATGCTGATCTTCGGTGGTATCATTTTGGACAAAATGGGAGTTCGTTTCACCGGAATGGGAGCTTGCTTATTGATGGTGTTTGGTTGTGGATTGAAATACTATGCGATTTCTACTACTTTTCCGGAAGGTGCCATGCTCTTCGGATTCAAAACACAGGTGACGTTGGCTGCATTGGGATATGCTATCTTTGGTGTAGGTGTGGAGATTGCTGGTATCACTGTTTCCAAGATTATAGTGAAATGGTTCAAGGGCAAGGAAATGGCATTGGCTATGGGACTTGAAATGGCTACGGCACGTATTGGGACAACTCTGGCGATGGTGTTGACAGTTCCTTTGGCAGACTTCTTCGGATATACGGACGAGGGTGGTGCATTCCATACCAATATTCCTGCTCCTATTTTGTTTTGTCTGATTATGTTGTGCGTGGGTACGATTGCTTTCTTCCTTTATACTTTCTATGATAAGAAATTGGATGCTTCTTTGGATGCAGAAGGTTTGGAACCGGAAGAACCGTTCCGTATGAAAGATATTGTGTATATCATTACCAATAAGGGATTCTGGTTGATCGCATTGCTGTGCGTATTGTTCTACTCGGCCGTCTTCCCTTTTATCAAATATGCTGCCGACTTGATGGTGCAGAAATATAATGTAGATCCGAAACTGGCGGGAACGATTCCCGGATTGTTGCCGATTGGTGCAATTATCCTGACTCCGTTGTTCGGTTCGTTATATGACCGTATCGGTAAAGGAGCCACATTGATGGTGATCGGATCATTGATGCTAATTTTTGTACATACCATGTTTGCCCTGCCTATACTGAATATATGGTGGTTTGCTACTATTATAATGATTATATTGGGATTTGCTTTCTCATTGGTGCCTTCGGCTATGTGGCCTTCTGTTCCGAAGATTATTCCGGAAAAACAGCTGGGTACTGCTTACGCTTTGATTTTCTGGGTACAGAACTGGGGCCTGATGGGTGTTCCTTTGTTAATCGGATGGGTATTGAATACTTATTGCAAAGGTCCGGTGGTAGACGGTGCACAGACTTATGATTACACATTGCCGATGACTATTTTTGCTCTCTTTGGTGTACTTGCTCTGATTGTTGCTTTGATGTTGAAAGCAGAGAACAAGAAGAAAGGATATGGTTTGGAAGAGGCAAATATCCAGAAGTAACAGTTACAATTCGAAGTAACGTTATAAATTCGAGAGTATAAGGTTTGAAAATAAAAGAGGGTTAGTATTAATGCTCTGAAATAAAAAAAAGAATTATGGCTGCCAAAGAGAAAATCAACCTGTTAGAGGTCATTCCCTGTCGCAGTGAACATATTACAGCAGAAAGGGAAGGGGAGACGATTGTGCTCTCCTTTCCCCGTTTTAAATATCCGTGGATGCAACGCTTCCTTGTACCGGCAGGAATGTCGAAAGAACTTCATGTGCGATTGGAAGAACACGGTACGGCTGTATGGGAACTGATAGATGGAAAACGTACTGTTCGTGAAATCATAGAAGAACTCGCAGATCATTTTCAAAATGAAGCGGGATACGAGTCTCGTGTATCGGCTTATCTTTCTCAAATGCAGAAAGATGGGTTTATAAAACTTTTTATTAATTGACTTTATTAGATGATAGGTGATAAATGATAGTTACTATGCGGCATAATAGCTAGTTATATGATAGTGCAGCCTCCTAAGGAGGTTTATCAAATATCCCGTTTAAAGATATGAAAAAAGGCAACTGATTCGTAATGATGTAGTTACCTTTTTAGTATTTTGAGAATATCTTTAGTTACTTATATTTCTTATTTACTGAATATCCCTTATCATTTAGGAAGCATCTCCCATCTATCATTTATCAACTATCATCTAATAAATTATCTAATTAAGGAAAATAGCCCAGAATATCACGGCAGTTGCAATGAGGACTCCCATGATAATAAGCGTCCCCCAAACGAAATAATTGCTGTCCTTTTCTTTCTTTTTCTCCGAGTCGTGGATGATACGTCCCATTTCCTCGGGAGTGGTGTTGGGCAGTGGATAAGGCTCGTTGGTGCGGTTTAAGTGCTTCAGTTTGTCGTTGGCACGTTCACGGCGTAGACGGGAAGCCTCTCGCCCTTCGCTAAGCCGACGTATCATGTCGAGCATGTGTCCTTCACCACCCATATTCTTTGCCCTTTAGAAGTTTACTATTTGCCTTCTTCTCTATCCACTTTTAACAATCCTCCCGTATTCGGATCAAAATAAACTTTGATTGTAGAATTCTTATTGAATAAGACAGGAGCCAGATATTCTATCACACCGAATTGAGTAATAGGGAGTTCACCTTCGTAAAGTTTCTTTTTACCGTCGGTCAATGTAACCATTGCTTGTCCGGGCACGTTGTAGGCGATTCCATCCAAATCTTTCTTCTTCTTACCGTCTTCCTGTGGGATCTTGACTGATTTCAGGTCTTTCAAGCTGATATAAAACGGAGTTCCTGCTAGATCATTGTTGGCAACTACACCCAGTTTCTTGGAGAAGCGGAAAGCAACTTCGTTGTTGAATTCCCTGTCCGGAGTAAGGCGGACGGTGAATGTCTTCTCTTCCTTATCACGAGTGCCGGAGAACATTTGCGTCATTGCTTCTTCCTGTGCATTCAGATTATCAAGCATAATTTTAAGCTGTGCTCCGTCTGAAGGCATATTGTCAGCTTGTCCGCGCAATAAGGCATTCTTGCTTTCGCGGATGTTATAGATCTCTTTAGCCACCAGTTCAGCCATCTTCGCGGTAGAGCTGGCCATCAGAATTTCTTCGGTCAGGAATTCGCGGGGATTCGCTATTTTTGAGAGGACAGTGGGAGCAGGAGCTGTTTTCTTGTCTGAACTGCTTTTACTGTAAGGCACATTGATGGTTTTCACGATGCCGTCCTCTGTCAGTTCCATGAGTGGTGCTACTGTTTTATCCTTCAATTTTACGAAGTAAGTAGTTTCGCTGTTGGGTACACCTACGGATTTCACCTTCACACTAGCCAGTTCCCAATACTCTTCGGGTTCGGTGGAGACGTTGGTCAATCGCAGGTAACGATCAGCGTATTTGCTGAATTCTCCTGGAGTATAGTTGACTTTGTTGGCTTTTATTTCAAGCTCTATTTGGGTTTTGGGAAGACTGTAGACTACTCCGTAATCTTTTCCCCGGGTAACCCCTGTCAGTACTTCGGTTTGTGCATAGGCGGACGTTGTCATAAGTAGTCCTGCTGCTATAATCAACTTTTTCATATTCGGTTCTTTTTAACTGGTTTTGAAAACAAAGTTAATGAAGTTATTGAAAAAACTGTAAGTTCTTAACTTTTATTCGCTTACAAGTCGCCATGCTGTCGGCAGACAGGTGATAATATCGCTTGCGATCATTCCGATCATTCCTTGCTTCTTTTGAGCGACATCGCCCGCCAATCCGTGAATGTAAGTGCCGATTTTAGCGGCTTCTTCGGTGGGATAACCTTGGGCAAGCAGCGCCAGGATTACTCCGGTCAGTACGTCACCGCTACCTCCGGTTGCCATTCCCGGATTTCCGGTTGGGTTGAAGAAACATTTACCTTCGGGGGTGATGATGGCGGAGTAGGCTCCTTTTAAAATAATGTGGACATGGGCGGCACGGGCCAGTTCGCAAGCCTTCATCAGACGTTCGTAAGAGTCCTGGCATTTGCCGGTCAGACGTTCCAGTTCTTTCGGATGCGGGGTGAGGATGGAACCCTTCGGCAGGTGGGTAAGGGTATGGCGGTGGTTGGCGAGGATATTAAGAGCGTCGGCATCCACTACAACAGGAGTCTGGCAGTGTTCCAGTTGCTCCAACAAGGCAGCTTCCGTTTCCTCGTTTCGTCCCAGTCCCGGGCCGATGCCGACTGCTTGGTAGTCGTCCGTATCGGTAGGTACGGCAAAACAGGTTTCGTTGATGTCGGTTTCTACGATTGCTTCGGGTATGGAGGTCTGCAAGATGTCGTTGTTGCACATTGGTGCATGAACAGTCAGCAACCCTACTCCCGAACGGAGGCAGGCGCGGGCAGCGAGAACAGAGGCTCCTGCCATTCCTTTTGAACCGGCAATCAATAGTGCATGGCCGAAGTTCCCCTTGTGGGCAAACTGTTTGCGTGGCTTGATGAGTGAACGGATTTCTTCTATTTCCAACATTTCGTAGTTAGTCTCCATCTCTTCAATACCGTCTTCGCTTAATTGGATATCCAGCACTTCCCATTCTCCGACAAATTCAGTGTTCTCTGCGAAAAGAAAGGCGAGCTTCGGCAGTTGCAGACTGAAAGTTACGTCGGCGCGGATAATATTAGCTTTTACGTTGAATGTATTTTCTTCTCCCATCAGTCCGGAAGGAATGTCGATGGCTACTACCATGGCAGGGGAGGAATTGATGTATTTCACTACGGCAGCGAATCCACCGCTCAACGGTTTGTTCAGACCTGAACCGAATAATCCGTCGATTACCAGATGATCGGGCGTCAGGACGGGAGGTACGAATTGGGTACTGATTTCGTGGAATTTTACTTCTTCCATCATTTCTACCAGTTCTTTATTGGTCTGGCAGTCGGGTGAAAGTTCTCCTTTCGTGTTGAAGAGAAATACCTCGATTTTATATCCTTTTTCAGCCATCATGCGGGCTACGGCGAGAGCGTCTCCGCCATTATTCCCTGGTCCGGCAAAGATAGTGACCGGCGTTTCCGTATTCCATCTGTCTGTGATGGCTTTTGTTAATACGGTTGCTGCACGTTCCATCAGATCGATTGATGCAATAGGTTCGTTCTCAATGGTATAAGCGTCCAATTTCTTGATACTGCTGCTTGGAAATATTTTCATTGCGATGTTCTTTTAGTTTTCGGATTACAAATGTACATGATTCTTCTGACTTTTCCCGTTTGTTGTGGGAAGAAAACCATAATTGCAACTTTTAATTCATCATTAGTTCTATCTTTTGGTCAAAGAAATATCTGCTTTTGAACTATTAAGTGTTAGAATAACTCCGCCAAAAAATAATTCAATGCTGCACCATTATGAACTTACTTTTATTTCTCCCTGAAAAAGATTTCTGGTTCTTCGTCAAATTTGGTGGTAATCTCTTTTTTATTTCAACTGTCTTCTTCTTTCTTAATCCTATTAAAA